>CANNKG010000021.1 GCA_947505105.1 Methylococcaceae bacterium
TTCTTTCAGTTTTTCTAAAATCAGTTTGGAGAAGGTGAGCGCTATCATTCAAGCATTCCTTTGGCGGTATTTTCTTATGGCGTCAAGCATACCGACAAAAGAGGGAATTTTCGTATTTTCGGAAATTTAATTTATGAAAGTCTATAGGATAATATTTATATAATCAAAAAACTAGTTTAACTTGCCGTGGCACTGCTTGAACTTCATTCCAGAACCGCAAGGGCAAGGATCGTTACGTCCGACTTTTCGACCTTCGCGAATGTAGGGCTGCTCATGGTCTGGTATTACATTGATTTCATTAAGATCAAGTTCCTGTTCCGGCGCTTCATCTAAACCAGGGGCTGGAGCATGTTCAAAATGCATTTCGCGTGGAGCCTGACGTTGAGCATCAATCGCCTCAATATCTTCCTCTTGGCTCACTTGAACTTTGGCTAGAATCGTGACGACTTCAAATTTAATGTGATCCAATAGATTGGTAAACATTAAGTACGATTCACGTTTGTATTCCTGTTTGGGATCCTTTTGTGCGTAACCTCTAAAATGAATACCCTTACGCAAATAATCCATTGCCGCCAGATGCTCTTTCCAGCTATTATCCAAGACCTGTAAAATCACGGATTTTTCGAAATGTTGCAACACTTCTGTTGAAATCATTTCTTCTTTAGCTTTATGCCCTTGTTCCAATTGCTCAATAATGTATTGACGAATTTTAGTTTCAACGAGTAATTTTTTCTCGGAGAAAACCTCACGCAATGGAATATTGGTATTAAAATCAAGACGCAGCTGTTCTTCCAAATTTGCAATTTGCCACTGTTCAGACATGGTTTTGGGAGGAATAAATCGCGTAATGATATCGTTCACGACATCTTTGCGAATATTCAAAATAATGTCTGACACATTTTCGGCGGCCATCAATTCGTCACGTTGACTATAGATCACTTTACGCTGATCATTTGCCACGTCATCATACGCCAGAATTTCTTTACGGATATCGAAGTTGCGACTTTCAACCTTACGCTGGGCGCTCTCAATTGAACGGGTTACCCAAGGATGTTCGATTGCCTCGCCATCACCCATACCCAATTTTTGCATTAATTTTGCTACGCGATCAGAGGCAAAAATACGCATTAAATCATCTTGCAACGACAGATAAAATCGTGTCGATCCAGGGTCGCCTTGACGTCCTGAACGACCACGTAACTGGTTGTCGATACGGCGGGATTCATGACGCTCCGAACCGATCACATGCAAACCACCACTCGCTAATACCAAGTTATGTCGTTCCAGCCATTGGGCACGAACTTTTTCACGCTCTGTCTCGCTGGCTTCAGATGGTAATGCTCTGAGTTCAGCATCCAGGTTCCCACCCAACACAATATCGGTTCCGCGACCCGCCATGTTGGTTGCAATCGTCACTGCACCTGGCATACCGGCAAGACTGACAATATTCGCTTCACGCTCATGTTGCTTTGCATTT
This sequence comes from Methylococcaceae bacterium, assembly GCA_947505105.1. Lineage (GTDB taxonomy): Bacteria > Pseudomonadota > Gammaproteobacteria > Methylococcales > Methylomonadaceae > SXIZ01. The sequence goes on from CANNKG010000021.1 coordinate 1,478, forward strand.
AACACTTCGTGTGGAATCTTTAACTGGTGAAGCAATGAAGACAACAATTCGGAATTTTCGATCGAAGTTGTTCCAACTAATACCGGTTGCTGTCTTGCCACACAATCCTTAATATCTTCGGCAATCGCTTGATATTTTTCCTTAGCCGTCAAAAAGACGACATCGCCTAAATCTTTTCGAATTAACGGGCGATGCGTCGGAATCACCACAACTTCCAAGCCATAGATTTTATTTAACTCGAAAGCCTCGGTATCCGCCGTTCCGGTCATCCCAGACAATTTCTCATACAGTCTGAAATAATTTTGGAAGGTGATAGAGGCCAGCGTTTGATTTTCGTTTTGAATCGGCACGCCCTCTTTTGCTTCGACTGCCTGATGTAAGCCCTCAGACCAGCGTCTACCCGGCATAACACGCCCGGTGAACTCGTCGACAATCATGACCTCCTGCTTATCGGTCACAATATATTCGACATCGCGTCTAAATAAAACGTGTGCTCTTAACGAAGCATCCAGATAATGCATTAAACGAATATTGGCTAAGTCGTATAAACTGGCGCCCGACTGCATCAAACCATGTTCGACCATCAGTTGCTCAACATGCTCGTGACCGTTTTCGGTCAGATGGATCTGGCGAGTTTTTTCATCAACCGTATAATCACCCGGACCATCTTCCTGCTCCTGCTTGACCAGAAACGGCACAATATGATTAGTCTTCAAATAGATTTCGGTACCTTCTTCGGTGGGTCCCGAAATAATTAACGGAGTACGTGCCTCATCAATCAAGATCGAATCAACTTCGTCGACAATGGCAAAATGCAAGCCGCGCTGCACTTTCTGATCCATGCTGAACGCCATGTTATCCCGCAAATAATCGAAGCCGAATTCGTTGTTGGTACCGTAGGTGATATCAGCAGCATAGGCCTGACGTCTGGTTTGGCTATCCAGGTTATTGATAATCACGCCAGTGCTTAAGCCCAAGAACGAATAGAGACGCCCCATCCATTCTGCGTCACGCGCGGCAAGGTAATCATTCACGGTCACAACGTGAACACCTTTACCTGGAAGAGCATTCAAATAGGCCGCCAAGGTTGCCATTAAGGTCTTACCTTCACCGGTTTTCATTTCGGCAATTTTGCCGTCATTTAGTATCATCCCGCCAATCATCTGCACGTCAAAATGACGCATGCTGAACACTCGGGATGATGCTTCACGTACCGTTGCAAAGGCTTCAGGAATGAGATCGTTTAATTTTTCGCCTTGCGCTAAACGCTCACGAAATATTTGAGTTTTTGCTTGTAACTCTGCGTCACTAAGCTTTTCATACTGAGCTGACAGCGCGTTGATTTTTTTAACCAGCTGCCTTTTTTTCTTAACCAGCCGGTCATTACGGCTACCAATTACAAATTTAACCAGCTTACCTAGCATATTTTTTCCAAGTGCGACAAATAAAAAAGAAATACAAAATAAGAGAATTATATACTGCTGGATATCAATCTTACTAGGTAATTATTGAAATTGGATAGTGATTAAACAGATTTGAGGCGCGAACCAATTTTGATGGCCAATCTTTACAAGCCGAACTACCCTTTCAAACAAGTCATGAACCTGCTAATGGTCAAATTTTTAACCATTGATCCGAAGACTATATTCAATAGTACCTGTATCTAAATTGGCAAAACTTGCCCAAGAAAAATTGAAAACATACTGTTTTTTCATAGTTTTTTGTTAAGTTGCGCACAATTTTCTTAGATTTTCGGCTCACCTCAGGATACCGCTATTGCAAGTTAATGAATCTAAGCTAGGATTATGTTTAGTTAATTGACAAAAATACTTGGTTTAACAAAATCTATAATGAAATAGATTTCATAACTATAGGTATCAGGAGCATTCAGAATGTCCGGATTTCATAAACAACATATAGCAGGCTTCACGTTGGTTGAAGTATTGGTGTCAGTGGTCATTTTAGCCATTGGCCTGCTGGGATTAGCAGGAATGCAGACACTATCGCTTAAAAATAATCAGGATGCATTTTTATACACTCAAGCAACCGCCTTGGCTTATGAAATGGGGGATAGGATAAAAGTAAATCCGGTGCCTTGGCAAAGTAGCTCGCTTCCCACGCCTGCTTCAACATGTCCTAACACTAGCTGCAATAGTAAAACGAATCTTTGCACACCCGCTCAAATGGCGTCCTTTGATTATTGCGGGTGGAAAGCTAAGGCATTTTCCCTACTCGGTTCATCCAATACCACGGCAATAATTGAATGGCAACGCAATACCGGCTCATGTCCCGGCAATACCGGCACGGTGTGCATCCAAATGTCCTGGGTTACAGGAAATCAGACCTCAAGTAGCAGTAATAATAAAGGATCATTTCAACTGGAAGTACGGCCATGAACAGAAAACACTTAGGCATGACCATGGTCGAAATGTTGATCAGCTTATTATTAAGCACGATACTGATCGGCGGCATCGGCAGCCTGTTCGTGCAAGTTCAAAAAAGCAATAGAATCCAAAATGCCAACAGTTACATGATGGATGATGCCCGATATGTGATCGAGCTTTTACAAAAAGAACTGCGCCGAACTGGCGCGCTACGAAGCCGTGAAGACACCGATGGTAAGACGGACGACGTATTTTTGGCTGATAACGATGTATTTACGTCAGGTCTTAACTTAGCTTCGGAAGAAGCAATCAAAGGTGATGCAACACCCGGGCTGACCAATGATTCAATGTTGATCCGCTATCAGCTTAATGACATAAACGACTTAAATAGCAATAACCCGTCAAATAGCAACTCGCCGTGTACCCAGAATATTACCTTGAATGCAGGCGATGATCCTGCGACTCAAGTCCATGTTGTGACAATTTACTTTTATATTAACGATAATAGTTTGGTGTGTAGAGCCAAACGGCAAAGAATTGACCCGGTTGGTCATGTAGTAATCACAACCATAGAAGACCCTACGGTTATTTCATTGATCGGCAATGTTCATCAATTTGTTGCCACTTATGGCGTTGATTCCAATGGCGATAAAGCGGCCGACTATTATACCCAAGCGGTTAATGTTGACGTGCTCCAATGGAACAAAGTGATTAGCCTTCAGTTATCACTCGTACTCAAAAGTGAAGACGATAATTTAACGCCGACTAGTATGCCGTATACGGTAAATAGCAACTCGATCAGCACGAGTGACAAACGCTTGTATCGAGTTTTCGGGACGAGTATCGGCATGCGTAATTTACTGTTTTAAGAGATATGCTTATGAAAAACAGCTACATCAAACAACAGGGTGCAGTTTTAGCCTTCAGTTTAGTTATGTTGGTACTGCTAACCCTAGTGACGGCCAGTATGATTCAGCGCAACAAATTACAAGTTGCGGTTGCCAATAATGCCAAAATGCAAACCCAGACGTTTTCTGCAGTTGAAAATGCCTTAGCCTTGGCTCAAAACGCATTGGAGGCGCAACGCTATGCCGACAAAACCAAGAATCGTTGCAACTCCGGCACGGGAGCTAATAGAGTTGATGAACAAGAAGTTCTCAATACCGGTATGGGGTCTATTACAGCAACAGTGGTCGCTGCCTACTGTATTGATGGATACGGCACTCTACCCAAGGAGATCCGCTGTACTTATACGAGTGGTAATCGTGACGCGGTGCATGCGTGCGATTTATTGAATAATGCTGGAACTTATCAATCAGCAACCGGCCCGATATCGGATACTGCCTGCATAGTTGAAGAATATACAATGAATTTAGAAATGATCGACTCCATTAGTGGCGCCAAACGTACCATTCAATCTAAATTTATGGTCAATTGTTCTGGAGTAGTTCCAGTTCCTCCTCCTTAATTTATCGCATTAATTTATACGCAGTGTATGAGTATACCCATTACAGGAGGCCGCTACTAAATATCAGATGTAAATTATGTTATACGTATAAATTTTTTCAACCCACCGCCTTCATGAGAATCCGTTATGAATCATTCTAAACTATTAGCAATTACAATGAGCAGCCTATTAAGCATTGGGGCCGCCAGTTACTCAAATACCTCTTATGCTGAAAAAGCCGACAGCGGTAAAAAGACCGACAGTGGTAAAAAAGCCGACAGCGGTAAAAAAGCCGACAGCGGTAAAAGTAAATGTGACAAAGCAGATAGCGGTAAACATTCTGATAGCGACAAACGCCGGGGCAATGCCTGCGATGAGTCGCCTCAAAAAATCACGATTTGTCATGTGCCGCCTGGAAATCCGGAGAATAAACATACCATCCATATCGCCGCAAGCGCATGGCCTGCACATGCCAAGCACGTTGCCCATAACGATCCAAAAGTGAAAGATACCCTTGGCTCGTGTAATAATCAAGACCCGCCCACCACTTCAACACCCACAACGACTACCACAACGACTGAAACCAAAACTTACGTCGTTTCCGATTGTTCTGATAAGGTCTACACTGATTTAGTGACGAAAATTCAATCCTTTTACGAGCCGGTTGTGATAGAGGATAACGCATTCTATGATGAAAAGTTAATCCCGGTAATTTCAGCCTGCCTTGACAAAGGCGACAGCAGTGACAGCACTAAAAATAATGTGGATAGCAGTAAAGCCAAAGATGCCAGTGGCAAACCAACTGGTGGTAAGGGACGCGGTCACGATAGCGTTTCCGATAGTGGCAAGCATCATCATATTAGAGGCTGCTTAAATAAAGATTCTGGCCATAAGGCCGACTCAAACAACAAAAGCAGACGCTTTGTGACCGATTCTGATAAGGATGATAACAACAAGAATTATCATAAAAAACTGAAAGCCTATGCCTACGAGTATGATAACGTTAGTGAATTCTCCAAGCCAATCCTCGTGACTGATAGTAGCTTAAACGATAAAGCAGTGTATGCCGAATACAAGAAATGCGCTTCCGACTCAAGTGATTCCAATAAATTGAGTGCTAAACGCGTCGGCAAAACGAAAGGTGATTCAGGCCATAAGCAACGCCACGTAAAAGAGTGTAAAAACCAAGATACGCTTACTAAAGTTATTGAAGATTACCATCAAAAGAAGCAAACAACTAAACAGGACCTGATTATTACTGAACAAGTCTTCCATGATACCGCTATTCAAACCTTGGTAAAAGAGTGTAAGACTTCAGAAAAAACACCACCGCCTGGTACAAAGGGACCTAACTTTTGGCGTGAAATTACCCAAAACGCTGGCGAAGATGATCCTATCAAGAAAGCTCTTACTACGCAGCGGAGCAATGCTAATGCAAACAGTAATGCTGGGGGTAACGGAAACGGTAATTCTAAATAATCCCGATTAATTTATCTGCAGCCACGAATTGCTAAATGTTAAAAAATCCTGGACTCGAATGCGTTCAGGATTGTCAACTTCACTGCCTTTTGCCTGCGATGGATAAATAATGATTAAGTAACAAATTAGCTATTGATATTTCCAGTGCATCGTCTTTAAAATTTTGATCAAACACCCGTAGATTTATGAACAAACCCAAAATACAAGGTTTCACCTTATTGGAATTGATTATCGCTGTTGCCATCATGGGCATCACCTTATCATTAGCTTTACCGTCAATCACCGGGATTTTGGCAGAGAACCGATTAACATCTGCGGCGAATGATATGGTGAGTGCCTTGCAAGTGGCGCGTAGTGAATCGATCAAGCAAGTTCGACAAGGTGTAGTTTGTATTACGGGCACAACGTGGGTGAGTTCGATAGGTGCTTGTGCAAACGTTCTCCAAAACTATCAAGCACCTCGGGGCGTTTCGCTCACTATAACCGGGGGAGATATTAATGCTCAAACCCCTACTTATAATTCTGATGGTCGATTAGTTGCAACGCAGAATATAACGATCGAATTCACAAACCCTGACACACCTAAAAAAAGAGTGCTGACCGCCACTCCTACGGGGAGAATAACAGTCACTCAGTAATTAAATTTGACACTACATATTCAATCGCTGAAATCATGAACTTAGTTTTCTCATCGCTCCCATTGATTTAATTTTAGAGTTTAGTCTTATGCCAAATCGCTCAACCCTATTATATCAATCGTCCGAAGATCATTCTTCTGGAAAAAATACGGTATCAGTATTTATTGTAGGACTGACGTTGTTTGTTCTGATTTTTTATGTTATTGCGGTATTTTATTTTCCAACCCTTTACGTCATCGGTACCTATGAAGACTTGTATGGCGAATGGGGACAGACTTACGGATTCGGTATCACCTGTTTTTTTTCGACCTTACTCGCCTGTCAAAAAAACCATGCTCAACGTTGGTTTTTTATGCTACTGGCTGCTGCAAGTTTTTATGTGGTGATGGAAGAAATTTCCTGGGGACAGCGTTTGATTGGTTTTGAAACCCCGCAGTTTTTCCATGACAATAGCTATCAAGACGAAGCAAATATTCATAATTTATTGACCGGTCCGGTTGACGCCTGGACCAAAACCATACTCACCTATGGTGTCGCTTTTGCGTTACTCTGTTATGCAGTGTTTTTGCCATTGGCATTACGCGTAAATTTTAAGCCGGCACGATGGCTCAATGACTGGCGCTTAGCTGCGGAACCTCCAATGGCGTTGATGCCTGCCTTTATCTTTGCAGCCATCCTCGAAATTGAGCCCTTTAGTTTTAACGAAGCCGAAATTGCCGAATTACTTGTCGCATGGTCTTTAGCATTTACAGCCTTAACTTATTGGTTACAAAGTCAAAGCACTGATAAACCAGCGCTATTTCCTTATTTTCTGGTACTACTTGTAGGTGTTAGCGCCTCTTGGGGAACAACCACCTTACTGATAAATTCACCCAGCCAAAGAACCGAGATCAATGATCGCTTAACCAATGGGTTTGAGAAATTCATTGATCGCTATGAAGGCTATGAGTATCCGTTTGGTGTTGTTGAGATGTTAAAACAATTTGATCGAATGCAGCCCAATAACACAGTGATTCTGAGAAAAATTGCTGATAATTATGAACTGCTCGGCGATTTTGCATCTGCCAAACTTTATCTTCAAAAAGCGGTAGATGAGGCACTCCAAAGGCTCGCCAAAGATCCTGAGAGCATACAAGCCAATGTTTCTATTGCAAAAAGTTATCGTAAGCTGGGCGATTTTACCTCGATGGCTGTTTATGCCGATCGTGCGTATAATATTGCTTTAAAAAGGCAACAAGCCGAACCGGATCATGCCTATTGGGCATATTGGCTAGCGAAAGCATGTGAGCAAACCAACCGCCAAGAAGATGCGTTGAAATTTTTTCGTCTAGCACACCAGCTCGAACCGGAGTCTTCGCGTTATGAAGACGCCTATCAACAAAAAAAACAAATAATGATTGAATATGAAGAATAAATTAGCAGGTTTTACCCTTGTCGAATTGATGATCTCTATAGCTATCATCGCGCTTTTATTGAGTATTGCTATCCCAAGCTATCTCCAGCATGTCAGAAAAAGCAAGCGTGCTGAGGCGCAGGGCGCTTTAGTATCTTTTGCCAATGCAATGGAGGTTTGGAGATTGCAGAATAATGGCAGTTATTTGGGTGCAGCCGCGGGTTCGGCAGCTACCGGGGCGCCGTCAGTATTTTCGACCGTTGTACCAATTAGTGGTGGCAGGACGACGTACAATCTCACTATTAATGCTGCGACTGCCAGCACTTATACGTTGAGAGCTACGCCAGTTACCGGACCACAAGCCGTAGATGGCTGGTTAGCCATCGACAATTTTGGTACCAAGACTTGCGAAGTAGCAGCATCCTGTTTAAATGGCACCTCATGGTAAAATTTTAACCGGTTAGACACGATTCGGATTTCATGTCGCGCTTGAGTAAATTCTGTACCGCCGTTAACGGCGGTAGATTTTCATAAAGTACTTTAAAGGTTTGCTCAGTAATCGGCATGTCGATCTGATGCTTTTGAGCTAAAACGTGGGTTTCTCTTGCGGCCAGAATACCTTCCACTTCCTGCCCAATGATCTTGATTGCTTCGGCACTGTCCTGACCTTGCCCTAGCGCTAACCCATAACGGCGATTTCTGGATTGATTGTCTGTGCATGTCAAAATCAGATCGCCAAGACCTGCCAAGCCCATGAAGGTTTCTTGTCTGCCTCCCAATTTAAGCCCCAGACGCATAATTTCGGTCAGTCCTCGGGTAATTAACGCTGCACGCGTGTTAGCACCGAAGCCCAAGCCATCGGCGATTCCCGCTGCAATCGCCAGTACGTTTTTGACCGCCCCACCGACTTGAACACCGATAATGTCATTATTGGTATAAGCTCTAAAGCGTGAGTTATGCAGTAGACCCGCCAAATATTCAGCCAATTCGTTTTGATTGGAAGCAATGGTAATTGCGGTCGGCAGGTTCGAAGCCACTTCCATCGCGAAAGAGGGTCCTGATAATACCGCCATTGGTAAATTCGGCGATAAAATTTCCGCGACCACTTGATTCAATAAGGCGCCATCCTCTGGATTAAACCCTTTGGTCGCCCAGGCAATCTGGGTTGAATTTCCCAAATAAGGTTTGATTTTGAGGAGTGTTTCTCGAAAAGCGCGGCTCGGAACAGAAATAAGTATCAAAGAACTAAACAGAACCGCTTGTTCCAAGCTATTAGTTACCTGTAAATTAGACGGGAAGGAGATTCCTGGTAAATAACGGTAATTTTGATTTTCAGTATGAAGCGCCTGAATATGCCGACTATCATGGCCCCAAAGAATGGTCTGGCAGCCGTTGCGTGCTGCCAGAATAGCTAATGCCGTACCCCAGGAACCGGCGCCAAGGACGCTGATGCGTGGTTTTGCAATCACTTAATTTATGCTTTCGGAAGTAGGCGCCTGTTGTTGCAATTGTTGTATATGTTGAGCATATAATGCGTCAAAATTTACCGGTGCAAGCAACAACTGAGGAAATCCACCTTTAGTCACTAAGTCGGTAACCGCTTCCCGTGCATAAGGAAATAATATATTCGGACAGAAGCTTCCAAGCATCGGCCCCATTTCTTGCTCACCAAAGCCTTCCAAAACAAAAATTCCAGATTGACAAACTTCAGCCAAGTAAGCGACAGTTTCGCCACATTTAACGGTAGTGGTTACCGTTAAGGCAACTTCGTACAGATTTTTATCTAAGGTTTCAACTTGAGTTCCTAGATTAATATCCACCGCCGGTTCCCATTTTTGGGTAAAAATTTGGGGTGAATTCGGGGTTTCGAAGGACACATCTTTAGTATAAATTTTTTGAATTGCAAATTGTCTTTCAACAGCAGTATTTTCTTCAGCCATGGCGAATCTTGAGTTAATGTTTAAGGTTCCGAATGGTAAGCACCGATTCGGGGAAAATCGTGAATCTATAATCCACGCGATGTTATTTAAAGCGCAAGCTTAAGTTAGCTTCCACTTTAACTTTTATCCTTTGCAGTTATTTTTATCGGCAACTTATTCTCTTCCCAAGACTGCATGCCGCCAATTAAACTATAAAGCTGTTTAAATCCGTTTTCAGTCAAAATTTTACACGCGGCAGTTGAGCGTGTTCCAGTCTGACAAACCACAATAATTGGCTTTTCTTGGGCATGATTCAGTTTTTTCAGATGATCATTGAGTTTGCTGAGTGGAATATTAATGGCATCTTCAATATGACCTTTGATAAATTCTGGCTCTTCGCGAACATCAAGCACCACGGTGTCTACAGTGTTCATTTTTGTGACTGCTGTGACAGGTGAAATAGGCACAAATTTTCTGAGGGCAGTTTCTATGAAATCCTGAATCAGTAGAAAGGCGATTACTGCAAATGCTAAAGTTAAGAGGTAATGATTAAGAACAAATTCTAGATAACGGTCCATTTCAAGGGTGTGGGGTAGATGTAATTAACGATTATTGCAAAAAATTTCTTGCATCATTTTTATAAGCTGGAGCATTCTTGGGTCATCAATGTAGTAAAAAACTCGATTAGCTTCCTTCTTATAGTTCAGAATATCCTTTTCCCTTAAGATAGCTAAATGTTGTGAAATATTGCTTTGACTAGTCCCTACCTGCTCAACAATATCCTGAACGCTTAATGCTTTACTGCCCAATACACATAAAATTTTTAAACGCAATGGGTTTGATATCGCTTTTAAGCATCGAGCTGCACGAATTATATCTGTATCGCTGGGTAATACAAGGTTGTTTTTGTTATCCATCCTGGGAAATACTCATCCAATTTTAGGGGTTATGGTCATTTAAAACGATCACATTAGGTGGATTTTAGACGAATTTAGCAGTAAATTGACCAATTTTCATGATGTTTAAGTAGGCTCTTTATGAAAATCACAACCCATCAGGTAATACTTTCGATCAACTTAACAAAAGTAGATTCTATTATATCAGGCTTAACAGTAGTCAATCTTTAAAAAACGCCGCCATTACCCCCCAACAATTTGCAATCACGAAAAATTAAAAACAGGCCGGGGTCAATATTTAAACATAATCTATGCAACAACAGATTTTTTATGCCTTAGCTCCAAAGCAAACTTATCAAAAATGATACCATATAAGCTATTATTGTGAAGTTTTTCATCTGTTTTCGTGGGGAGTGAAATGATTACGGTAGTTCGACCGAATCCGTTGGCGTTGATTAACCTTGGCTGCCTTGTCATATCAGGTAAACTCAACGAAAACAGCCACTTATCAAACTTAACCTCCACAAGTCTAGACATTTTAGCTTACCCTTCTGACCAATGCCTTATCTCTCAATAAATAGTATATCTTGATGCGTTACTGTCTCAAATTCATAGGGATATTGGCCTATTTTGTATCCTTGCCTATCCTTGCTGAACATCAAACGACTAACCAAATTGCCAATAAACGTGACGAATTAAATTCAGTCAGATCAAAAATAGCTGAAACTCATAAAAATCTTGGCCAAACAAAGCATCATCAAGAAAACATTCAGGCGGAACTGACCAGTATCGATAATCAATCTTCTACTTTGACAGCATCATTAATTTTAATTCAACAAAAAATTGATTCAAAAAAACAACGCTTGAAAGAAAATACTTTTGCCTTAATCAAGCTAAAAAAGAGTATCGCGCATCAAAAAAAGAAATTGGGTGATCAATTGGCATCCGCTTATCGAATAGGGTCGCAAGATCGCTTAAAGTTATTCTTAAATCAGGATGATACGACTTTATCGAATCGAATGTTGGCCTACCATAATTATTTGACTCAAGAACGCTTTCAAAAAGTGGCTCAATTTAATCAAGATATTGAACAACTCGCGCGACTCGATACAGAATTACATCGGGATAATTTGCAATTATCGGAAGCGTTAAATCAGAAGCAAACAGACCAAGCAAAACTCCAACAATTGAAAAATGATCGCACTGCGTTATTAAAGCAATTAGACGCCCAGTATAGTGTCGATCAAAGCGCATTACATCATTTGCAAAATGATGAGCAACAACTTAATACTTTACTAGAAAATCTCCAACGTGCTGAACAACAAATCAAAGCAGAAGCTCAAGCAAAAGAAAAAGCTGCCAGAGCTGAAAAAGCGCGCATGACAAAAGAACTTGCCGAGCGACAAACAAAACTGAATTCAGAAGCGGCTCTCAAACCCAACAATCCGCAAAATGAAACTAAAATATCATCTAATCAACTTGAGAATTCAGCTGCTAACCGCAAAATAAATGCAAATGAAACAGAAGCGCCAAAGCAACCACCAGATACCTCTGGGAGTTTTTCAGCCGAACAGGATCTCTCTCAACTCAAAGGTAGGCTAACCTGGCCAGTTAGCGGAAAAAAATTAAAAACATTTGGAAGCCCTAGGTTTGAAAGCCATTGGGAAGGCGTTTTAATCGGTGCAACAACCGGGCAGAAAGTACGCGCATTAGCAAATGGTCGCGTTGTCTATGCAGGCTGGATGCGCAGCTATGGCATGCTGATCATTATCAATCACGGAAAAGGATATATGTCAGTATACGCTTTTAATGAAAGCTTATCCAAAAGCGTCGGCGCCACGGTGCATGCGGGAGAAATCATTGCCAGTGTCGGTCAAAGCGGTGGACAACCTTCATCTGCGCTTTATTTTGAAATTCGTTTGGAAGGTAAACCGCTTGATCCAAGCGAATGGTGTAAATATTAGTATTTAATTCATAAAATCACTTGCTTTAGATGTAAAATATTGGCTATCGTAAATTTCGTACCTTTGCATATCCACAATAGTAATTGCAATAGTTAGCAAAGATAAGTTTTGGAGACTTAAAACAGATGCTCAAAAAGAAGAATATTTTCATTTTATTCCTAGGTATTGTTCTAGGTGCTTTTATCGGCATCTGTGGCAGTGTGTTTGCTGAGTTGGGAAATGGCAACCCGGATCGTGCGGTTGAAAATGAAACCCTACCTTACGATGAATTACGTAATTTTACTGAAATTTTTGGCCGAATTAAACGCGATTATGTAGAGCCTGTTTCGGATAAGAAATTACTTGAAGATGCCGTCAGGGGCATGTTAACCGGATTAGACCCACATTCTGCCTACTTAGGCGATGAAGAATATAAGGAATTGAAAGAGGGAACCACTGGCCAGTTTGGTGGTTTAGGCATTGAAGTCAGCATGGAAGATGGCTATGTTAAAGTCGTTTCTCCTATTGATGATACACCAGCAAGTAAGGCAGGTATCCAAGCGGGTGATTTAATCATTAAATTGGATGATAAGCCGGTTAAAGGCATGAGTCTTGTTGAAGCGGTTAAATATATGCGTGGAGAACCCGGCAGCGAAATTATACTCACGGTTGTTCGAGAAGGTGCCGATGTTCCGCTTAAAATAAAGATTTTACGTGCCGTGATTAATGTCAAAAGTGTTAAGAGCCGAATTTTAGAGCCTGGTTACGGTTACATTCGCATTAGCAGTTTCCAATCAAGAACCGATCAAAATCTTGTCGATGCTATTAAAGAACTTACACAAAATAATAAGAACAAGCTAAAAGGCTTAGTGCTTGACTTGCGTAATAATCCAGGTGGTGTTCTTGATGCTGCTGTCGGCGTTAGTGATGCTTTTTTAACAGACGGATTAATCGTCTATACCGAAGGACGCATTAAAAATTCCGAAATGCGTTTTAATGCCTCACCTGATGATTTAATCGCTGGTGCACCGATTGTGGTTTTAATTAATTCAGGTTCAGCTTCAGCATCTGAAATTGTTGCCGGTGCCCTCCAAGATCATCACCGAGCCATCATTATGGGGGAAAAATCATTTGGTAAAGGTTCGGTTCAAACGGTTTTGCCTACCAGCAACGGTGGAGCAATTAAGTTAACTACCGCTCGGTATTACACGCCATCCGGAAGATCAATACAAGCAGAAGGAATTGAGCCAGATGTTTCACTTGCGCGAGTTAAATTACAGTCAATGGATACAGATGGCTTTAAACCCGTTAAGGAAGCTGATCTTTCACATCACTTGCAAAATGGTAATGGCAAATCTAATAAGCTAGAATCTAAAATAAAACAAATTGAAAGCGAGGAAGCCACCGACCCAAAAACTGAGAAGAAGACTCAAGAGCAAAATGATTTGATGGATTATCCATTAAATGAAGCATTGACTTTACTCAAAGGGGTTGGTATTTTCCGAAAGTAATATATCGTTTACACAGTGGTGTTTGCGATAACGAAACCATTTATCTGTAAATTCCATAACATTTGCAGTATGTTTAGGATTACAGGAGAAGTGTGTATAATCGAACAGCAATGGAAGAAATTATTAGTAGGTAAAATTTAGAATCGACATGCTCTAAATTCAGCATGTATCTTGATATCATGATTTGTTTATGTGTAATGTCGATTTTTTGTTGTAAACAATATCCAACACAAGCATTAAATAAGTATGTACTTTAATGTGAGATTAAAATGGCTAGAACATCCTCAAAAACTGTTGAAAAACCGGTTGATAATACAACTAATGAGAAAGAAATTGATACAGACGATGAATTTGACTCATCAGAATATGTTTCTCTTTCAGACGACGCTGAAAAAGATTTAAAGAAAATGGTGGCGCGAAGAAAAATCGAAATCTATTGGGAAAAAAAGCGATTGAAAGATCAATTTGATGATTTTGAGGATTCTGAGTTTGATTTTTAAAAACCAGAGTGTCCATTCCGTAGTTTCTGTCAAAAATGATCCACGTAAGACTTAAATAATCATTAGTTAGCAAGTATATTTTGTGAATTAGCGCTTAACAGCGCTAATTCGAGCTATTTATAGTTCATCAATTCCTGAAACACCGATGATTGACCAATTCTCCTTATTCATCGAGTCATTACCTCCATTACTTTTGTCATATTGGATCCGACAAGCATAACGCTCGGTTTTAGCTGGATTATTATTATCACTGATGCCGATATCTGCGTTGACTAGATATTCATAATTGCCTAGTCCCCATGCGTTGATTGGCGCATTTGTAAACGATAAGGTCAACTTCTCGCCCAATTCATCTTTTATATATTCATTACATTGCTTAAATGCAATTTCTGTCATCTGATTTGAGATTGCTTCACGGGAACCTTGATCATCGGTATCTTCAAGAAATAGATCTGACTGAGCAGCCTTGTAGGCAAAGGGCATAATTACTTTTTGTTGAATCAAAAGTAAGATTACTATTCCAGCTATAAGTGCAAAGATGGAGTTTTTTTTCACGTTATTAAGTCCTGTTTAAAAATAAGATGCCTGATAATTTTTTAAAAATTTAACTATATGAGTTTACCAGAAATTGATTAGCTTATGAAATATCATTAAAAATCCCGCTGCCTGTCGCAGGCGTTAATGATTAATTTAATTCATAATCCCGAATAACTTTAATTAATGTTGCTTTAGTAGACTCTCATTTCATGTAGTATGATATTCAAGTTTGTATCTTTGACGCCCCTGTACATTTATTTTAAAGAGCTACATAAAACTTATTACGTGTGCATTTTTACCACCCCTCATTTTACTATGGAGCATGTGAATGAAATCAGGTAGATTCCGAAAGTTGGTTTTCATTTGTTTACTGTTAACATCAAATCCGTTCTGTTTTGCGAAAGTTTTTTACAGCAAAAATGAAGCCATGGAATTAGCATTCGGTAAGGCTGAAGTTGAATTACTTTCACTATTCCCTGACCAGGACCAAATAAACCAGATCCAGAAAGAGGCACATACAAACCTTGATTCTGCTTTTATTAGTCTTTATGTCGGCAAAGAAAAAGGAAAAATCATCGGTTATGCAGCTATAGAAACCAACACGGTCAGAACAAAACCTGAAACTTTATTAATTGTATTGTCTCCGGATGGGCACTTAAGCAATATTGTAACGCTTGCATTTCATGAACCTCCTGAATATATGCCCCCTGAACACTGGTACGCACAACTTTTTCAACGCCCATTAGCCGAAATGGAGTTCAATAAAGGTGTTGATGGAATAAGTGGTGCAACATTGAGCACTCGTGCCACTCTCAATAGTGTGAGAAAGGTGATGTCAATTTACGAGATATTAATAAAAAATCAAGGGCCACATTAATGCGTTTCTTTGTGACGGGTGAACAGCAGCGAAAAGCGCTCTTAAACACCTTGGTATTGATGTTTTTAGGCTATATCGTATTATTATGGCTGAGTAATGGTTTGATGTATTTTCATCACATGGATTTGACGCCATCGTCCGTCATTGCCTATTATCTTGGTTCGGAAGAGCAATTTACACAAGCGCGTAGTTATCAAGGCATGTTAGAAGTGTCACATTTCCATCTGTTTTCAATGGGAATGTTGGTAGTGACATTGACGCATCTAATGTTAATGACACAGTTCTCAATTCGTCTGAAAGTCTGGCTAAGTATTTCAACTTATCTTTCTGCTATTGCCGACGAGGCAGGGGGATGGTTGGTTAGATTTGTGCATCCTACGTTTGCGTATTTCAAAATCGGTGCTTTTTTATTATTAGAAATATCTTTGATGATGTTGTTGGTGGTAGTGATTATGTCGTTAATTCGCGCTCAAATCAGAATCAGATATAGTGAAGAATAAAGTCACGCATTGGATACGATAGATCGAATTTTAGATATTAGTAACAACGTTTCGGAAACTCAGGAAATCAATTACTTTAGTGACACTCTCTTCAAGCGTCAAAACATTAGTATCAACAATTAATTCCGGATTAACGGGGATCTCATATTCAGAAGAAATACCTGTAAAGTGTTTTATTTCACCTTGCCGAGCTTTTTTATACAATCCCTTAACATCACGTTGTTCACAAACCTCTAACGGACAATAACAATAAATTTCGAAAAACTCGCCATGGGGCATCAAATTTCTCACCCGATTGCGATCTTCTTTATAAGGTGAAATAAAGGCAGTTAGTGTAATTAAACCCGCTTCAAGCATCAGTTTAGCAACTTCACCCACACGCCGAATATTTTCTTTTCGGTCTTCATCTTTAAAACCTAAATCACCACATAAACCGTGACGAACATTGTCTCCATCCAGAACAAAAGTATTAACATTATTGTTAAAAAGCTTTTCTTCTACCGCATGCGCTAACGTTGATTTACCCGAACCGGATAAACCGGTAAACCATAACACTACCGATTTGTGGCGATTTTTTTCTTCACGCATCAATCGATTAATAGTTGCCTGATGCCATAAGGTGTTTGTGCTTTTAATTGTCGGTTCGTTCATTGAGTTATTTTGACTAAAGACCAAATGACCTAATTCGTATGCCTGATATCGCAACGATTATATTTAATTTTGTGAAACAACTTCCCAGCCATTCGCGGTATTTTTCCAGTATTGCTCAACACGCATAACCCTATCGTTATACTGCTGCAAAAAAGTCGCTATCAACATTTCTTTTTCCGGACCATGAATTAAGCTTAAGTTATGAAATTGCGTATTTACATCCTGAACACTTGCATTGGCTACTGAGAAAAAATTAAACGGTTTCTCCGGAGGTCGTATCACGGGCTGAAGCATTTCCTTACTCAACACATTAAATACTTTAACCAATTCAATTTCATTGAAAATTGCTTTCTTTTTGGACCAATTGACTGGATTTCCAATAATGACCGGGGTATTCTCGGAAATATATTGATCCAGAATTTTCAAATCATCATTCGAGAGTGCTATGCAACCTTCTGTTGCTTTTGGAGCGCGGTTATATAACTCTTTGGTAGTACCATGCAACCAAATACCATAACCAGTTTTACCATTCATTTTATCCCAAGCATTTGGATAGTTAAGAGCATAAGCAGCATCACCATATTTGTCAGGAAGGAGCTCTCCATCGATGCGCTTATCGATAAAATAGGTTCCAATAGGCGTTTTACCGTCATTTAACTTTTCCTTACCAGCGCCTCCACGGCCAATCGACATATAAAAACTATTGACAAGCGTTAAATTATTGTTGAACACATACAAGCGCGATTTTGAAATATCCGCAACTAAAACATGGGTGTATTTCTGTCCAAGATATACAATTTCTGACGGATAGAGGGCTTCTTTAACAAAAGGATCCTCTTTTAAACGCGCCTCTAATTCTTTATAGGTATCTTCAGAAATAATTTTATTATTTTTTTTAAAATGCTGCCCACTCCGATAACTTAACAAATCAGCCTTCACATAATGTGCAAGTTTGAAATTAGGAAATTTATCTGCTAATTGACTAATCTGTTGAATACCATCATCAGTTTTTAAAGAAACTATCGCGGAAATTCCTTGTTTTAAGGGCTCTTCAACTTGAGGATTGGCCATTAAACCAGGAAAATAAAATAACAAACAGACAATAACTAAATATATGTTTTTTATGACCATTACTCGATGCGAATTTTAAGTTGATGCTCTTACGACTAAAAGCCTTAAATTGTTTGATTGTTGCTAAAATCGATTTGAACTTATTGAGTAATTTCTTTTTCAATAAGCCATTGGTCGCCGATTTTTTTCCACACTATTTTTTTAGCCGTATTATCTTTATATTGATTAGCCTGATAACTTTGTTTAAAGCTAGCAATTACGGTCTCGTTGTCTTGTGTGATGACAACGTCGCTTAATTTTACTTGGATATTTTTTGAAGGATTGATCCGTGCCTTTCTATTTTCTAACCATTGTTTATGCGTGGTAGTATTATCAGGGGTAAAATTGGTAGTATAAAACGCCAAATAGGCATCAACATCTCCCTTTGACCACACATTAGTCCATTCATTTAAACGTTGATCGATGATCTGCTGATAATTTTCCTGCGTTTTAACTACAGTTGGTGTTGATGTTTTGGGAGGTATTGAATCAGGTTGTTTATTTATTGATGTTTCTACAGGTTGTTTTATAACGGTTGGTAACGAAATTTCAGGCGTTACCGGTTTTTGTTCAGTAGAATTTTGAGCCACAACAATTGCCGGGGCTTTTGATTCAGCGATAACATCTGGCGTCTGCCCCGTCTCTTGATGAGATAATACCTCAATCAATTGCAATTTTTGTGGTAGAACTTCTTTTTCACTTCCTAACGCATTCGAATAGGCTTTTGCCGCCGCATAATCATAAATTTTATTCAAATTTTTAAACGCGACATTAACGTCTTTATTATTTTCAATAACGCTAGAAAGCACCTCTTCTGCTTGTTCAAGTTTTCCATCAGCAAACAGAACGACCGCATAATTATTTTTAATCTGCTGATTTTGAGGATAATCTTTATTTAACTCTGTAAATAAACGTAATGCTTCTGCATTTTGATTCATTCGAAATGCTTTGACCGCCATGGCAAATTTAGTTTCATCCTTGCTAGACAAACCAACCGCGTATGCCGTTACCACAATAAGTAACATGCTAATTGTAACTATCGCTTTTTTCATTACCTTATTCCGCTATTTTTAGTTTTTTCTTGATTACCAACTACGCGCTGAAATTTTTTTGAATTTAGAACTAAACACTTTAGCCAATCCATACAACCACCTCAGGCATCACCACGTTTTGCTTCACGTAGCTTTGACTTCCACAAAAGTCAATTCTATCTTGATTACTGGATTATTAAAACGCAGAAGATCAAATTTTCAAACATTTTTCAGTAGGTTGGTAGTGTAAATGTAAATAAACCGAATATTTCCTACACTAACTAACATCCTTATCCGAATAAAGTATATACCGCACGATGATTCAAAATAAAAGCGCAGTCAAAACCTCCACCAATCATTTATTCAGTACTATTCTCTCAAGTAGCATTTTGATTTTCCACTCATAGTAGTAGCGGCAACAGTATCGGGTGAAACAATTACTTAAAACGGGCAACAATACCATCAAATTCATCTAAACTGGCATAAGAAATAGTAATGTTACCCTTGCCATTATCATTATGATTTATTTTGACTTTTGCGCCAAATGTCAATGTTAAGTGCTCTTGCAGACGTAAAGTATCTAAATCTGCAGCTTTTGGAACATTTAATGGTTTGCCTTCTTGTATTGCTTTAATTAATTTTTCAGTCGCTCTTACCGTCAATCCGTTTGCAACGATTTTATTAGCAACTGATACTTGCTGCGAACCTTTTAAAGCCAATAATGCTCGAGCATGGCCCATTTCCAGAGAATGATTTAATAAAAATTCTTTTACTTCGGGTTGTAAATCAAGTAAACGTAACATATTACTAATCGTTGCCCTGGACTTCCCAACAACATCAGCTATTTGTTGATGCGTCATTTCGAACTCATCTAATAATCGTCGAAAAGCATCAGCTTCTTCTAAAGGATTAAGATCTTCTCGTTGGATATTTTCAATTAAAGCAATGGCCATCGCCGATCGATCATCAATGTCTTTAATGACAACCGGCACTTCAGCTAAAGGCACCAATTGGGCAGCTCGCCACCGACGTTCTCCCGCTATAATTTCATAACGGTCATCTGCTATCTTGCGCACGACAATTGGCTGAATAACTCCTTGAGCTTTTATTGAATTAGCCAATTCTTGTAATCGTTCAGGATCAATATCCTTGCGCGGTTGATATTGCCCTCGTTGCAAAAATTCAATAGGGAGTTGCTGCAATTGATTTTTAGTGGTCGGAACTGGAGTTGTCACTTCACCTAACAGTGCATCCAATCCTCGACTTAAACCCCGTTTTTTCAAAACCATTGCCTTCTTAATTTAAGTTTCTTTCCGAATCATTTCACCCGCTAATGCAATATAGGCAATAGCGCCACGAGAGGCTTTATCAAATGCAATGATAGGCATGCCATGACTGGGTGCTTCCGCTAAACGTATATTTCTGGGTACACAAGTTTTAAAGACTTTATCACCGAAATATTTAAGCAACTGATCAGAAACATCTTTAGTTAGGCGACTGCGATTATCATACATCGTTCTCAAAATACCTTCTAAATGCAGATTCTTATTCACAGACTCTTGAATATTTTTTACCGTATCCATCAACGCTGATAAACCTTCCAAAGCGTAATACTCGCATTGCATTGGTATCAACACGCTGTCGGCCGCGACCAAAGCGTTTAAAGTCAGCATATTCAAGGAAGGAGGGCAATCCACCAGAATGTAATCATAATCTTGTTTTATCGGACTTAGCGCGTCCACCAACCGCTGTCCTCGACGAACGGCGGTCATTAATTCAACCTCTGCCTTGGTTAAATCCGAATTACCGGCGATTAATGAAAATCCGAAAAAATCTAAATTTATAATGACTTCCGAAATCGGTATAGCATGCAACAATAAATCATAAGTGCTATATTTTACTTCATTTTTATCGACCCCACAGCCCATAGCCGAATTGCCTTGCGGGTCTATATCAACCAACAATATTCGCCGTTTTGCCGCCGCAAGACTGGCCGCTAAATTAACAGTAGTAGTTGTTTTTCCAACGCCACCTTTTTGATTGGTGACCGCAATTATTTTTCCCATGTTTTCGCCTTATTATTCTGCGCTTGCATACGGATTAGACATCGCCTGGCTTCAATACCAGGAACTTGCAACGGAATAACGACGTATTGGCCAATTATTTCACTTAACTCTTGATGACTCGGATCGCCTTTCATCGCTAGAATTTCACCATGATCATCTAACAAATGCCCCGTCGAATTTTGTATCTCGGACACACTTGCAAAAGCACGTGAAATCACGGTACTAAAATGCTGTTCAGGTTGATACTGATCGATTCTTGTATGCAATACAGAGACATTTTTGAGCTTTAATTCAAGTAATGCCTGCTGAACAAAGCGCGTCTTCTTTGCATTACTATCAATCAAGACATATTCATTTTCGGGTGCATAAATCGCAAGAGGAATTCCTGGCAATCCTGCTCCTGTTCCAATATCGGCAATTTTACCATGTTTAAGATGAGGTAAAACGGCTAGACTATCCAAGATATGTAAAGTCATTATATCAAGCGGATTCTCAATCGCCGTCAAATTATAAGTTTTATTCCACTTTTGAATTAACGCGACAAACTTGAGCAATAAATCCAGTTTGTCATGGCTTTCTGACAAACCTAAAACCGAAAGCCCCGATATTAATATTTCTTGTTCTTTTGATGACATTATGCCGATTTCTTTTTTAAATGCACCAAGAGCAAAGAAACTGCGGCTGGTGTGACACCAGGGATACGCGATGCTTGGCCCAAGGTTTCCGGTCGTTGCTTTTGGAGTTTCTCACTGACTTCATTAGACAAGCCAGTCACGTCAGGATAGTTGAAATCCCCAGGTAAGCGTAAATGATCATAGCGTTTGGTTCGATTGATTTCAGTCTGCTGACGTTCAATATAACCTGCATATTTTGTCTGAATCGCAACTTGTTCCGCAGCCTGCACACAAATGTCTTCATTTGTATCAAGAAATCGTAATAATTGCCTGATATCAATTTCGGGCCGTCTTAATAGCTCCAGAAGATTGGTTTCTCGTGACAACGAACAGCCCCAATATTCTTGTACCTGTTGAGCCTCGACCGTATCAACATGCAGCCACTTCTTACTTAAATCAATTTGTAATTTTTCAATCGCCTCACGTTTTTGAGCAAAGGTCTGCCAACGTTGATCATCAACAAGTTTCAGCATTCGTCCTTGTTCGGTTAAACGTATATCGGCATTATCCTCCCTAAGTAATAAACGGTATTCTGCGCGACTCGTGAACATTCGATAAGGCTCTCGAGTTCCCTGAGTCACCAGATCGTCAATCATGACGCCGATATAGGCTTCATCGCGAGCAGGACACCAACTTTCCAATCCATTAACTAAGCGAGCCGCATTTAATCCGGCGATCAAGCCCTGAGCAGCCGCTTCCTCATAGCCTGTGGTACCATTGATTTGTCCAGCAAAAAACAAGCCAGGGACATATTTACTTTCTAGCGAAAACTTTAAATCTCTGGGATCGAAAAAGTCATATTCAATCGCATAACCCGGCCGAACTATTTCGGCATTTTCAAAGCCCTGCATTGAGCGAACTAATTCATATTGCACATCAAAAGGTAAACTCGTTGATATACCATTCGGATAAATTTCGTGGGTATTCAAACCTTCCGGCTCGACAAAAATTTGATGAGAGTCCCGATCAGCAAAGCGCACGACTTTATCTTCAATCGAAGGACAATAGCGTGGGCCGATTCCTTCAATAACTCCCGAATACAACGGTGATCGATCTAACCCAGACCGTATAATATCGTGAGTTCGAACATTGGTACGCGTAATGTAGCAAGGAATTTGCCGGGGATGTTGTTCCGGTCGTCCCATAAATGAAAATACCGGAACTGGTTCATCACCATGCTGAACATCGAGCTTGCTATAATCTATGGTTAAACCATTTATACGCGGAGGAGTTCCGGTTTTCAACCGTTCGACTCGCAAGGGTAGTTCTCGCAATCGTTCGGCAAGTGCTACAGATGCCGGATCTCCTGCACGCCCTCCTTGATAGTTTTCCAAACCAATGTGAATTTTCCCGGCTAAAAAAGTACCGGTAGTTAAGACAACGGCCCGAGCCATAAAATTTAGGCCCATTTGGGTTTTTACACCAACGACACTGTCGTGCTCAACAATTAAATCTGAGACAGTTTGTTGAAACAGGGATAAATTAGGCTGATTTTCTAAAGCGGTTCTAATGGCTTGCTTATATAATGATCGATCTGCTTGAGCTCGAGTTGCTCGAACCGCGGGTCCTTTACTCGCATTTAAAATACGAAAATGAATACCTGCTTGATCAATGGCATGCGCCATTATTCCACCTAAGGCATCAATCTCTTTAACTAGATGACCTTTTCCTATTCCGCCAATTGCCGGATTACAACTCATTTGGCCCAAAGTCTCTATATTTTGGGTCAGCAATAAAGTGCGCGCACCACTCCGCGCAGATGCTAATGCTGCCTCTGTGCCTGCATGACCACCGCCAATCACAATTACATCAAAATCTTTTTTAAATTTCACAAGCAAACTATATTAGAATAAACAGGTATTTTAATTGGTTATAAGGTTTAAATACAACATTATCATTTTTTATCTAACCCTCACAAGGCGTAAATATGAGCAGACACACGAAAGAAAAGCAAACCCATTCAATAGACTATGCAGATAATAATCCAGTAGCAAAATATGCATTTAAATTTAATAAAACTCAGTTATTTAAAGATCGTAAAAACACTTATTCGCGTCAAACAAAACACAAACAAAAGGAGTCTTTTGAAATAGCATTGTGGATCAATAATATTATTTCAAAAGACTCCATTATTTTTGCGACCTGTTTGCTAACGCCAACGTTCAAGTTTGTTCCGATGATGTTGCGCATTTAATACACATACTGGCAAACGGTACGGCGGCTAATCGTTCCACTCCAATTGTTTCTCCACACACCTTACAGATTCCATACTCCCCCCGGTCCATCCGAACAATCGCTTGCTTGATTGTTTCAATTTTGTCTCGAGTACGATTGCCGATAGCATCCATAACCTCATTATTTTCACTTTCTATTGCTTGTTCTTCAAAATCTTGAGAAATGGGGCCATCAGAATGTTTCAAATCGCTGGTGATTTTTTCCAGTCGGTCATCCAGATCTTCCAGCATATGTAGTAACTGATTTCTCACCTGTTCATATTCTTGCATACACTATTCTCCAAATTTATCGGCCTTAAAAATTATCATTCATTCGACTCGCTCTACATCGAAGACCGTCCCACGAATTGCGGTTACTTTAACTCTGGTATTCACCGGACTATCTTCACCATAGACTTTCCATAATGAATCATCGACTTTTATTTTTCCCTGACCATTTTGAATGGGTTCGATCAACGAATACACTCTACCGATGTACTGAGCACCACGCTTGTTCAATAATGGTTGATCGGTCTGTAATGGATAGTGTTTCACATAAACTTTCCAAAAGCTGATCGCCGCCACCGAGACAATTGAAAATATCAATAACTGCACCGTAAAACTTAAGCTCGGCACTAGCCATGCCAGACACCCGGTCAAAAAACCTGCGATTGAGATCCATAAAAAAAAGAATCCTGGAACGATCAACTCTATACCCAATAATATCAAGCCAAAAACCCACCAATACCAAAATTCAATGCTTACGTTTTCCACGCTTTAACCCTCTTTTGAGACCACTTGTTTTACTAGATCAGTAATTCCACCTAACGCTCCAATAACACTGGCCGCTTCTAAAGGCATGAAAATGAGTTTACTATTATCTGCGGTAGCTATTCCTTTCAAGGACTCAATATATTTTTGAGCGACAAAATAATTGATGGCTTGAATATCACCTTTCGAAATGGCTTCGGAGACCATTAACGTCGCTTTAGCTTCTGCTTGAGCCAATCTTTCTCGCGCTTCGGCATCTCGAAAAGCGGATTCTTTACGTCCCTCCGCCTGTAAAATAGCCGCCTGTTTTTCACCTTCGGCGCGTAATATTTCTGATTGTCTTGCACCCTCAGCCTCTAAAATTGCGGCGCGTTTTAACCGATCAGCCTTCATTTGCCGACTCATCGCCTCAACTAAATCTTTAGGTGGAGCGATATCTTTGATTTCAATCCGCGTGACTTTAATTCCCCACGGTGTTGTTGCGTCATCGACAACCATCAGGAGTTTCGCATTAATTTCATCGCGCTTTGACAATAACTCATCCAAATCCATCGACCCCATGACGGTGCGAATGTTAGTCATTACCAAATTTAGAATGGCTCGACTCAATTCGCTGACTTCATAAGCCGCCTTTGGCGCATCCATGATCTGATAAAAAACCACACCATCAACAGTCACCATCGCATTATCTTTTGTGATTATTTCTTGTGAAGGGACGTCCATCACTTGCTCGCGCATATTCATTTTAGAACCGATTCGATCAATAATCGGAACGATAATGTTCAATCCAGGTGTCAGTGTGTTGGTATATTTACCAAAACGTTCGACGGTGTACTCATTGCCCTGAGGAACCGATTTTATACTCATGAAAACCAATAGAATCGCAAAAATGAATAATACGATTACAAAAAAACCAAAACCACTCATATAAAACTCCCACCTTTACGCTTTAATTATTAAATCACCGGCTATCATCAGCTTAACTTATGCAAGTCTTTGAAGTTATAATATCGAAACTTTAGTTAATTATAAGATATCGAGTAAAAAAATTATGATAAATACATCTTTCCATCTAGCCGTTTATACCTTCCTGTTTTTTTTAATTGGTATGTATAACCCCAAATGGGCCTTATTTTTTCTAAAAAAACCTGATCGATTTACTGTCTCGATTTTTACCACCATATTCATCATGGCAACCATGACGGTTTATGGAGAAGGTTTGCGTCAAAAAAAACAGGAAGAACAGGCTACCGAACGACTGATTAAAAATTCAGTCACACCGACGGCCCCGGTTCCTGTTCCAGTGCCGACGCCTGCACCAGCAGCGACTAACTCAAAATAATGCTGTCAATATTTGCCGAACGTCACACTGCTCAATTGTTAAAATAGCGTTATCAATTTCGGCCAAATAGTTTCCAATATGATCGGTTGAGCTTGCGCATTCGGGTGCAAGCCATCCGTTTGCATCAGATTACTCTTAAGCGCGACATCCTCAAGAATAAAAGGCACCCAAGCGATATTTAAAGTTTTCGCGAGTGTTGCATAAACGCCATAAAACATCTCGGTATAGCGTTTCCCGTAGTTCGGTGGTATACGTATACCTAATAGTAGAACTTTTGCACCGGTTTGCTGAATTTTTTTGATGATTTCAGTCAGATTAGTTTGCATGGTGACTGGCGAGAATCCTCTCAATCCATCATTAGCACCCAATTCCAGAATCACAATATGTGGTTTATACTGTTCCAACGACTTCGCTATCCGAGCCAAACCACCTGCTGAAGTATCGCCCGAAATGCTATTATTAATCACCTGAAATGATTTGTTTTCAGCCTGCAACTTTTGCTGTAAGAGTGAAACCCAACCCTGCTCGGCGGTCATGCCATAGCTGGCACTGATACTATCACCTAATACCAGAATATTTTTAGCCGATACAATTCCTGCAACCATCAATAAAACCATTGTTAATAAAACTTTTACAATATTCAACATGCAACTTGATTCCTCAAATATTAAATTGATCGAAACTCATCAGTTAGGCAAAACCGTGCCTACCTCCAACGGTCCTCTCCATATCCTGACAGGTATTCACCTAAGTATCAATGCCGGTGAAAGTCTTGCAATTATCGGCGCCTCCGGTTCCGGTAAATCGACTCTTTTAGGGTTATTAGCTGGGTTAGACACACCCAGCCATGGAGAGATTCTTATTCAACAACACCCCTTTAGCACACTTGATGAAGATGGTCGCGCTAAATTGCGTAATCAATTAATGGGCTTTGTGTTCCAATCTTTTCAATTACTGCCTAGTCTAACCGCTCTAGAAAATGTCATGTTACCGTTAGAACTATCCGGAAATCCTGATGCCAAAAGATTAGCGAGTAATTTATTGGACCGCGTTAAACTTGGAAATCGCCTATCACACACGCCTAAACAACTTTCTGGAGGTGAGCAACAGCGGGTTGCATTAGCGCGTGCTTTTGTCACACAACCCAAAATCTTGTTTGCCGATGAACCTACCGGAAATCTTGACAGCAAAACCGGCGCTCATATTATCGAATTGCTTTTTGAGTTGAATCAGGAACATCTAACGACGCTTATTTTAGTGACTCACGATTCGATCTTAGCCAATCGTTGTCAACGTCGCATTACCTTAGATAGCGGGATTTTAGTATGACCAAACTTCTGTTAGCGCTTCGAATGTTAAAGCGCGATTACCGCTCCGGTGAACTGACTATTTTATTGCTTGCCTTAATTATTGCAGTCACGAGTTCATCAACCATCAGTCTCTTTGCTGATCGTTTGCAACGCACCATGACCGATCAAGCGAGCGAATTTTTAGCCGCTGACTTAGTCATTACAAGCCCGGCGCTTATTCCGGCCGAATGGCTGCAACAGGCTGAGCAATTAGGATTACTTCATTCTCAAAGCGTGGAGTTTTCAAGTGTATTAATCGAAAACGATCAATTATTACTTGCCGGAATTAAAGCAGTAAGCAATCAATATCCTTTACGTGGGCATCTGAAGACCATTCAAACCGATTACACCACCGAACAAACTTACCATCACGGCCCGGCGGCTAATACCGTCTGGGTAGAAAAGCGGATTCTTTCGGCACTTGGTTTTAAACTTGGCGATACCTTACATGTCGGTGAAAAAGCGCTTTTGATTAGCGAATTACTGACCTATGAACCCGATAAACGTGGTGATCTCTATAGTTTATCACCCAGAGTGATGATGAATGATCAGGATCTTGCCGCGACCCAAATTATTCAACCAGGAAGTCACATCCATTATTTCTTCCATTTCGCGGGAGAAACGAAAGCGTTAACGCAATTTAAGGCATCGATTAAAGCACACTTAAATCCATCGCAACGTATTATGGATATTCACGAAGACCGGCCCGAAGTTGG
The DNA here is from genome assembly GCA_947505105.1 of Methylococcaceae bacterium. Classification (GTDB taxonomy): domain Bacteria; phylum Pseudomonadota; class Gammaproteobacteria; order Methylococcales; family Methylomonadaceae; genus SXIZ01. The sequence goes on from CANNKG010000021.1 coordinate 29,425, forward strand.
CAGCGCCATTACTCGTGCCGAACGCTATCTAGGCTTGTCGAGTATCTTAGTGATCTTGATTGCTGGCGTTGCCATCGCAATGAGTACTCGTCGCTATACCGAACGACATTTTGATACGACCGCCATTCTCAGATGCTTAGGCTGCACGGAACGAGAAATTATCGTGTTATTCAGTTACCAAATTTTATTGATCGGATTATTTGCCTGCGTTATTGGCTGTTTAATCGGCTGGTTTGCGCAAACATTGCTGTTAAGTTTATTACAAAATTTACTACCGGCTAAAATTGCTGCACCGAGCCTGTTGGCATTGTTGCTTGGTTTTTTGACCGGCATGATTATCTTGATCAGTTTTACCTTACCGCCGTTATTAAGCCTAAAAAAAGTTCCTGCGTTGCGCGTCCTGCGTCGCGAATTACAACCTCCGCCCGCTAGCGCTTGGTTTGTGTATGGCTTATCAGCAAGTATGATTTGTTTGTTGATATGGCGATATACCAACGATATTAGTTTGACGGGTACCATTATTGGTAGCGGCTTTGTGTGTTTATTAATACTTAATCAATTAGTAAAAATGTTGTTTACGCTGCTTAAAACGCAACTACCGCACTACTCATTATACTGGCGCTTAAGCTTGCAAAATTTAATTCAGGAACGACATACAAGCATTGCGCAAATTCTCGCTTTTAGCATCACGCTGACGGCAATGATTCTTACCTTTACCGTCAAAACTGATATGGTTGATGCCTGGAAGCAACAACTTCCAGAGAACGCACCTAACAATTTTGCGTTAAATATTTCTGAAGATCAATTATCAGCCACACAACTGGACTTAGCAGCATTAACAGGCACTTCCAGTGCTTTCTACCCAGTCGTTAGCGGTCGATTAGTTCGAATCAATGATCAACCTGTTCATCAGCGAGTTTCCAAAGAATCACGCGGTAATGAAGCTATTGAGCGGGATCTTAGCCTGACATGGGCAGAAAATTTACCGGCAAACAACCTTTTGATGGCAGGCGCGTGGTGGAATTCAGATACCCAAAATGCCGTGTCTGTCGAACAAAAACTTGCCGAAAATTTAGGGATCAAACTGGGCGATATTTTAACGTTCACAGTTGGCAGTGAGCAATTTACCGCCCAAGTAAGCAGCTTTCGAAAAGTGGATTGGGAAACGATGCAGCCCAATTTTTATATGATTTTGACTCCCTCAACTTTAGCTAGTTTTCCTCATACCTATATGACGAGTTTTTATCTTGCTGCTGATAAGAAAAATCATTTCAATCAATTCTTAAAGAAATATTCAAATGTGATGATTCTGGAAGTGGATTTAATCTTGGCCCAGTTTAAGATGATTCTTGCCCAGATTACCGAGGCCATGAATTATCTATTTTACTTGGCCTTTGCTGCGGGTTTTACGGTACTATTCGCCGCGATTTATTCAACCTTAGATCAGCGGATATATAAAGGCGCGCTAATGCGTACCTTAGGTGCAAATAGAAGGCTATTGAATACAATTCATTTATTCGAATATGCTTTGCTTGGATTACTGTCAGGACTCTTAGCCATTGTATTATCCGAGGTGGTGCTTTTTTGTTTATATCGTTATGCGCTACATTTAGAATATCGAGTTAACTTCTTAATTTGGCTGATTGTCCCGTTATGCGCAACCGGTATGATTAGTCTTACCGGATTCTTCGCTTTGCGCCGAGTGACCGAGCAAGCCCCTTTACAGGTATTGCAACAGCTATAACAACTCATTAAATCGATATCGGCGCTTTAATATGATCGTGCGCCTGATAATCGATCAAAGTAATATCATCAAACTGGTAATCAAAAATAGATTCCGGACGCCGATTAAACACTAACTTCGGTAAAGCGAGAGGTTTACGGCGTATTTGGAGTTTTGCCTGTTGCAGGTGATTTAAATATAAATGCACGTCGCCACCAGTCCAAATCAATTCTCCCACCTCTAAATCACATTGTTGAGCCAGCATATGAGTCAGCAAGGCATAACTTGCTATATTAAATGGCAACCCTAGAAAAGTATCGCAGCTTCTTTGATAAAGTTGGCAAGATAATTTGTTATTAGCCACATAGAACTGAAACAGAACATGACAAGGAGCCAAGGCCATCTTACCTTGGCTAACATTATCCTGAGGCTTGATACTTTCATCGGGAAGATCAGCAACGTTCCAAGCTGAAACAATGAGGCGTCGACTATTGGGCTTTTGCCGAATTTGATCGATTAACAGACTTATTTGATCAATCTGTCGACCATCGGCGGTCGGCCATGACCGCCACTGTTTGCCGTAAACCGGGCCCAAATTACCTTCACTGTCAGCCCATTCGTTCCAGATCGTGACATTATTTTCCAATAAATAATTAATGTTGGTTTCACCCTTTAGAAACCAAAGTAACTCATAGATAATCGATTTTAAATGTATTTTTTTAGTCGTAATTAACGGAAAACCATCCGCTAAGTTAAAACGCAATTGAGTGCCGAAAATCGATAGCGTGCCACTACCAGTTCGATCACCTTTTGTATGACCTTCGATAAGAATTTTTTGCAATAAATCCAGATATTGTTTCATGAGTGCTTATTGGAATAGGCGAAATAGATTAATCCGGCCCCTATTATAATCATCGGAGTCGATAAAATCTGCCCCATTGTCAACCAATCTAATGCGATAAATCCCAAATGTGCATCAGGCATTCTAAAAAATTCAACCGTAAACCGAAAAACGCCATACATCCCGATAGCCATTCCTGTTGCCGCCATCATCGGCCTTAGTTTTCGAGTATACCACCACAAAATAAGATATAGCATAGCGCCTTCCAAGAAGGCTTCGTATAATTGCGATGGATGTCGAGGCAAGGGACCACCATTTGGAAAAACCATCCCCCACGGTACATCGGTAGTTCGTCCCCACAATTCAGAGTTGATAAAATTACCGATTCGCCCGGCTAATAAGCCGATAGGCGATAGCGGTGCGATGAAATCAGTTAATTCGAATAGTTGACATTGGACATTTTTCGAAAACCACCACATTGCGATAAATACACCCAGCATGCCCCCATGAAAAGACATACCACCCTGCCATATTTTAAACAACATGAGCGGATCAGCTAAAAATTGACTGAAATTGTAAAACAACACATAACCAATGCGTCCACCCAAAACAACACCTAATGCCCCATAATAAACCAGATCTTCTACCTGTAATGGGGTTACAGGAGATGACGCCATGAGCGCCCGTTTTTTACCAACAAGCCATACAAAGGCAAAACCAATTAAGTACATTAAGCCATACCAATGGACTTTTATCGGTCCTAAGGTTACAGCAATCGGGTCAATTTCCGGATAGGTCAGCATAGTTTAAATATCCAAATTATTTACATCGAGCGCATTTTTAATGATGAAATCCCGTCGAGGCTCTACAACATCACCCATTAAAGTGGTAAAGATGTCATCTGCTGCGATGGCATCTTCAATCCGAACTTGCAAGAGGCGTCTATTATTGGCATCCAGAGTCGTTTCAAACAGTTGATCTGGATTCATTTCGCCAAGACCTTTATAACGCTGGATCAATTGTCCTTTTTTTATCTCTTTCATCATCCATTCAAACGCTTCTTTGAAATTCTGCACAGCATATTGTCGTTCACCCAGTTGAATATAAGATTCATCCGTAAACATATCAGCGGTAATATACGCAAATTGCAGCATTTTCTTATAATCTTTACTTTCAAAAAAACTAGACTGAATAATAAAGGTTTTAGTAATACCGTTGGCACGTTTATTAACGGTAATTGAAAAATCATGCTCAGTCACATAATGCACATTTATTTTAAAACTAATTTTATTTTTTTGACTGTTTAAACGTTGTTCAAATTTGTCAAACCATGCAAATAATGCTTGCTTGTCCAAAAAAGTTTCGGGAAGTAAGGGCGTCACGCAAATTAAATGCTCTAAAAATAATTCATCATAGCGTGTGCCCTGCCGAACAATAATCGATTCTATTTCGGTATATTCTTTAGCCAGTTTTTCCAAGCCCTGACCTTGAATCACTGGGGTTTGAGCATCAATAAAGAGCAAGGCTTTATCTAAGGCTAGTTGAATAAGATACTCGTTCAATGCCGTATTGTCTTTAACATAATGCTCTTGTTTACCTTTTTTTACCTTATAAAGAGGAGGTTGCGCGATATAAATGTATCCTCTTTCGATTAACTCAGGCATTTGCCGATAAAAAAATGTCAGCAATAAAGTGCGAATGTGTGAACCATCAACGTCAGCATCAGTCATAATAATGATTCGATGATAGCGCAGTTTATCTAAATTATATTCATCTTTTCCAATGCCACAACCGAGTGCAATAATGAGTGTCCCCACTTCTTCGGAAGAAATCATTTTGTCGAAACGAGCTTTCTCGACGTTTAAAATTTTACCTTTCAACGGCAAAATTGCCTGAGTGCGACGGTCTCTACCTTGCTTAGCAGAACCGCCCGCTGAATCTCCTTCCACAATAAAGATTTCAGACAAGGCTGGATCTTTCTCCTGACAATCAGCTAATTTACCGGGTAAACCCGCAATATCTAACGTGGTCTTACGACGAGTCATTTCACGTGCTTTTCTCGCTGCATCACGAGCCCGTGCTGCATCGATAATTTTATTTCCGATAACTTTGGCGATATGTGGTTTTTCTAACAAAAATTCCTGTAGTTTTTCATTCATGGCTGATTCCACAACTGTCTTCACTTCGGATGAAACTAACTTATCCTTAGTTTGTGAAGAAAATTTTGGATCAGGCACTTTTACGGAGAGTACTGCGGTAAGACCCTCCCTGGCATCATCCCCAGTCGTACTCACTTTTTCTTTTTTGGCTAAACCATTAGATTCAATATATTGGTTGATCGTCCGTGTCAGGGCACCTTTAAATCCAGCCAAATGTGTTCCGCCGTCGCGTTGTGGAATATTATTGGTATAGCAAAAAATATTTTCTTGATACGAATCATTCCATTGCATAGCGACTTCTACTACAACACCATCTCTTTCAACGCTAAAGTGAAAAACCTCTTCGAATAGCGGGGTCTTATTTTTGTTCAAATGGCTGACAAACGCACTTATCCCACCCTCAAATTCAAAGACATCCTGTTTCTCGGTTCTTTCATCATAGATCGCAATTCGTACACCTGAATTAAGAAACGACAATTCACGTAATCTTTTGGCCAGAATGTCATAATGAAATTCAATATTTGAGAATGTTTCCAGGCTAGGTTTGAAATTAATTAACGTGCCGGAGGAGCCTTCACAATCCCCCACAATAGCTAATGGTGCAACGGGTTCCCCCATTCGATACTGCTGTCGATAAAGCTTGCCATTCTTCCTAATTTCTAAATTCAACACTTCGGATAATGCATTGACGACTGAAATACCAACTCCATGTAGCCCCCCAGATACTTTATAAGCATTATCATCAAATTTTCCTCCCGCATGCAATACCGTCATAATTACTTCTGCAGCGGATCGACCTTCTTCTTTATGAATATCTACAGGTATACCTCTTCCATCATCAGACACGCTAACGGAGCCATTTTCATGGATGATGACGTTGATTCCCTTGCAGTATCCGGCAAGGGCCTCATCTATCGAATTGTCCACAACTTCAAATACCATATGATGTAGACCACTACCATCATCGGTATCGCCTATATACATCCCAGGTCTTTTTCTAACTGCATCTAATCCTTTTAAAACTTGTATATTAGAACTGTCGTATTGATCGTCATTACTCATCTATATCTCACTATTGCATATACATAATTTAGTGTTTCACGTGAAACATTATGCTTGTTGAATTTTTCCATGTTCCACGTGGAACACTTGTAAACTTTGATGTGACTGAAAATCACCGAATTCATTTAATTCTGTTGCAGAAATAAAGACTTGAATTTTTAAATTAATTAAATGGTCCAAAAAAATATTTCTATTAAATATATCTAATTCAGCAGTTAAATCATCAATTAAAATACACGCCATTTTACTAGATCGCAGACGTAACAATTGAATTTGTGCAATTTTAAGCGACAAAACCAACAACTTTAATTGCCCTCTCGACACAAAATCTTTTGCTAATTTGTTATTTACCATTAGAGAAAAATCACTACGGTGAGGCCCGTGCTGGGTAAATCCATAGCGCAAATCTTTTTCCAGGTCTTGATGGAGAAGCGCCAGAAAATCTGATTCAGAATCCCAGCCGGGTAAAAATTTGATTGAAATATTTTTTAAATTTAAAAAATAACGACAATTTTCATAAAAAAATGGACTTAATTCCTCAAGATACTGGGCTCGCAGTATTGTCAATTGCTTAGCGTAAGTTACAAGTTCATTATCCCAAACAGCTATTTGTTTAATTAATCTTGATTTTAATATGGCATTTCGTTGTAACAACGTTTTCTTATAATTACGCCAAATAGATAAAAATGTGTCATTTTGGTTAAAAAGCCCCCAATCGATGAATTCACGTCGAATCCCTGAACCACCATCCAAGAGCTGATAACTTTTAGGGTGAATTAACTGAATAGGCAAAGCGTAAGCCAGATCTGATCGTTTACATTTAGAATTCTGATTTATATGAATCTCACATTCCTTGCCAGTAAACTGTATACCCAGATGAGTCAGGATGCCATTTTCTTGTTCAACCTGTCCAGAAACAACCAAATCAGCAAAATTTTCATTAATAATATTTCTGACATTATTAGTTCGAAATGAACTAGCACGTCCCAAAATGAATATAGCTTCCAATAACGAAGATTTACCACTGCCATTTTGTCCATAAATCAAATTGAACGTTGCAGGTCTAATAGATGCATTAACGATATTCCTTACCCGATAGATATCCAATTTTTGCAAACACATGAAACAATTATTTATAAACGCATTGACATCACAATATATTTATAGGTATCTGACTGAGGATCTTCGATAAAGCAGGTGCTTGAGTTCGAGGCAAAACGCAAAACAGCTAACTCCGAATTTAGATTATTTAGGGCATCGAGTAAATACTGAACATTAAACGCAATCGATTGGGGCTCATCATTAAATTCAATTGATAACTCTTCCTCGGCTTCTTCATGCTCTGGATTATGCGAACTCATTTTTAAACTATCCTTGGAAATATCGAACATTACCCCTTTTACTTTTTCATTTGACAAAATTGCAACACGCGTCAAAGCTTCTTTAAAGATTTGCTTTGAAATAACAATACTATTTAAAAACGATTGATTAAATACTTTGCCGAAATCAGGATATTTAGCGTCTACCAATTTGGCAGAAAAGATGACATTTTTGATAAAAACTCTAATATTATTCGCTGAAAATTCAATTTGCAGATCAACTTCTGGCTCATCAAGCAAACGGCTTAGCTCAATAACAGCCTTTCTTGGCAAAACAACTTTTGCTTCATATCCGGTCGGGTAATCTAATTGATCATCAAAAATTGCCAATCGATGCCCATCAGAAGAAACTAATTTAAATTTTTGGTTAGATATACTTAAGAGTAATGCATTTAAATAAAAACGGACATCCTGATTAGCCATACAAAAAATGGTCTTATCCAGCGCTGTTTTTAGCTTTCCGGCATTAATGGTAAATTGATGGGTAAATTCAGTTTCAATAAAATTTGGGTAATGTTCAGCTGGCAATGAACTTAAAACAAATCGACTTCGCCCTGAAGATATTCTTATCTTATCATTAACATGGTCAACTTTAAGTTGAGCCTGAAGGGGCAATAAGCGACAGATATCGAGTAACTTTCTAGCTGGAACGGTTAATTTACCTAATTGAGTTGTGTCAATAACAATCCTGACGACAATTTGTATTTCCAAATCAGTACCCGTCAAAATTAAAAATTCATCACCTAAAGATATTAATACATTGGACAAAATAGGCATGGTTTGCCGCTTTTCAATAACATTTACAATTTGCTGCAAAGGCGTTAACAATTGATCTCTATTTATCGTAAATTTCATATTAAGCTATTAATATTGTTATTAGAAATTATCAAATTCGTGAAACATAAATTAAATCACGAGAAAACAAAGTCGATCAACATTTGAAGCTAATGCGACAATGTGCGCAACAAATTGGCATAATCCGTTGCAACCTTACTATCACTTTCTTTCAGCTCGATAACCCGTTTACATGCATTAATAACAGTAGTGTGATCACGTCCGCCAAAGGCATTGCCAATTTCAGGATAACTATACGAAGTGAGTTCACGCGCTAGGGCCATTGCAATCTGCCTAGGGCGAGTAATTGATTGGCGTCTGTTTTTAGAGGATAAATCAGCTATCCTGATTTTAAAATATTCAGCAACGGTCTTCTGAATATTATCAATATTAACCAATTTATCTTGTAGTGAAATTAAATCATGCAATGCTTCTTTGGTAAACTCAGTGGTAATCGGCTTACCGGTAAATTGAGAATTAGCAATAACACGTCTTAAAGCCCCCTCCAGATCCCGAACATTTGAAGGAATTCGTTTAGCAATAAAAAATGCAACTTCCTGAGATAAGTCAACATTCACTAAATTTGCCTTTTTCATCAAAATTGCCGCCCGAGTTTCCATATCTGGCGGCTCGATAGCAACTGGCAACCCAGAACTAAATCTTGATTTTAAACGATCCTCAAGACCGACAATTTCCTTTGGATATTTATCGCAAGTTAACACCACCTGATGTTTTTTTTCCAAGAGTGTATTAAACGTATGAAAAAACTCCTCTTGGGAACGTTCCTTGCCCGCAAAAAATTGAATATCATCGATAAGTAAGGTATCTACTCCTCGATAATACTCTTTAAACGTATTAATAGAATTTTGTTGTAAGGCCTTTACCATATCCTGGACAAATTTTTCGGAGTGTAAGTAAACCACATTAGCCGATGGATTTTTTTCTAAAATAGCATTTCCAATTGCATGCATCATATGCGTTTTTCCTAGCCCCGAACTTCCGTAAATCAGCAAAGGATTATATGCTTTCCCTATATTTTCAGACACTTGCATAGAAGCTGCGCGCGCAAGTTGATTAGACTTACCCTCCACAAAACTTTCAAAAGTAAAAGCCCGATTCAAATAATTCGGTCGTGACTTTTTAATATTTTGAGTTGGCGTTGGATTATTGGTAGTTTTAGGAATGACTGATTGCTTGGACCCGATCTCCAAAATTAATTCTAATTTTTCTTTTGAAAAATCATGTATAACCTCCTCAATTTTTCTTAAATGATGTTCTTTTACCCAATCTAAAACAAAGCGGTTAGGTGCTAACAAACGTATTTTATCTTCGGTTTGTATCGCTTGAAGAGGTCTTATCCAGGTGCTGAAATCGCCCGAAGATAATTCATTTTCAAGTTTTGCAAGGCAAGTATTCCAAATTGAACTCATTTAGCTTATATAATATGAAAAGTTAACGGTTATTTAGGCTTAGAGCCCTAGTTTATAAATAAAAGAGCTAGTCACAGATTGACTAGTTAGAATATTTATTTTATCATCCTGAGTCTTTTTTATCTGTTTTTTGTTAACGCTCCATTATTCGAGGATTCACATCTCATGAAAAGAACATACCAACCAAGTAAAATTAAACGTGCAAGAACTCATGGCTTTCGTGCTCGCATGGCAACAGTCGGCGGACGCAAAGTACTTAACGCTCGTAGAGCAAAAGGTCGCTTTGAATTAACCGTGTAACTTGGCCGAAGAAACTAATAGCTTTCCCTCTCGTCTAAGAATACTGAAACCGTCAGATTATAAAAAAGTTTTTTCGATTCCCATAAAATCAACCGATAAATATTTTACGGTATTGGTAATTAGAAATGAACTTCAACACGCCAGATTAGGCTTAGCAATTGCAAAAAAAACTATTCGTCGCGCTGTTGATCGGAATCTTTTAAAAAGAGTGATCAGGGAAAGCTTCAGAATCCAGCAACGAGAGCTTGGAACTATGGATATTGTTGTGTTAGCTCGTAAAGAAGCCTTAGAGGTTCCTTTAATACAATTAAGAAGCTCTTTACAAAAGCATTGGAATAAACTTGTGGATCGATGCAATTCATACTCATAAATCTCATTAAATTTTATAAGTACTTCATCAGTCCCCTGCTTGGAGACAATTGTCGATTTTATCCAAGTTGCTCCAGTTATGCTATTGAAGCACTCCAAATTCATGGCGTATTTTTGGGTTCATACCTAGCGCTCAAAAGACTATTACGTTGCCATCCATTTAACCCCGGTGGTATTGATCTCGTCCCAGAAAAATTTGGTAATAATAAGAATGGATAATATTAGATTTGTACTGATCGTTGCACTTGCAATGATTTCGATTATGCTCTGGCAGGCCTGGCAACTGGATTACGGTCCGAAACCTCCCATTGTGGCAACCTCAGAATCAAACTTGACTAATTCGAACGCTGAACTACCCGCCCAGGATCAGGCATCTACAGAGCAAAACAATCAGGCTGTTCCTGTTATAGAGAAGGCAAAAAGTAAAACGATTAACGTAAAAACCGATGTGTACAATTTAGAAATTGATACTCAGGGCGGCTCTTTAGTCAATCTTGATCTCACCGTCTATCCGGTCGATAAAAAAAATACCTCGGTAGATAGCGTTAGAAATACCTTCGGTTTTGGTGCCAGCGAAAAAGATCTAGCCCCAATTCGCTTATTTGACAGCAACATTGAAAAATTATTTTTAGCGCAGAGTGGTTTAATCCCAAGTACCGACGCTGATGCAATTGCGAATCATCATTCAATTTTTTCGGTCGGCCAAAATGAATTTGACTTACCGGCAGGACAAAACACCCTTAGCGTCCCGTTAAGCTGGACCAACAACCAGGGGTTAACCGTCGAAAAAATCTATACCTTTACTCGCGGCAGTTACGTCATAAAATTAGAACAAAAAATTATTAATAATTCGGATAAAAACTGGAGCGGGCGCCAATATACCCAATTATTACGTATTCCTTATGCTGATCCTAGCGGCAATTCGTTCATCAGAACTTATGCCGGTGGCGTTGTTTATACTGAAGAAGATAAGTATAAAAAAATTCAGTATTCGGACATGGCGGATAATTTGAATGTCTCGACCCATGGTGGCTGGAGTGCGATGATTCAACATTATTTTGCTTCAGCCTGGATTCCTCCCGTCGATCAAGAAAATAGTTTCTATAGTAAAGCGCTCGAAGATAATAAATTTGTTTTAGGCTCTTATTCGCCAGTAGTCAATGTTGCGCCCAAAACAGAACTGGCGTTACAAGCTACGCTTTATGCTGGACCCAAAATTCAACCAGTGCTTGAGTCTGTAGCAAAAGGGCTTGAATTAACCGTAGACTATGGCTGGTTAACGATCATCGCCAAACCTATTTACTCATTACTGAATTTTATCCATAGCTTTATCGGCAATTGGGGATTTTCAATTCTAGGCGTTACCTTCGTTATTAAATTGTTATTTTTCCCATTATCGGCCTCTAGTTATAAATCAATGGCCAAAATGCGTAAAATTCAGCCACGTTTGAAAGAAATGCAGGAGCGCTATGCCGACAACCGGCAATTATTCAATCAAAAAATGATGGCCATGTATAAGGAAGAAAAAGTGAATCCACTGGGCGGTTGCTTACCGATCCTGGTTCAGATTCCGGTTTTCATTTCATTATATTGGGTATTAATCGAAACCGTAGAACTCAGACAAGCACCTTTTGCGCTCTGGATTCAAGATTTATCGAGTCAAGATCCCTATTACCTGTTGCCGATTTTGTATGGTATTACCATGAAAATTCAACAAGGCTTAAATCCGCCACCGATTGATCCGATTCAGGCAAAAGTCATGAAAATGTTTCCGATCGTATTTACCTTTTTCTTCCTGTTCTTCCCCGCCGGCTTGGTTTTATATTGGATCATGAATAACACTCTATCCATTATGCAACAATGGTACATCACCAAGCACATTGTCGGTGAAGACCATCACCATTCACACCACTCAGCATAAGAACCTTAATCATTGAAGGTTTACCGATAACAAGGTAAGCCTTCACTGTTAACAATACTGTGAATAACCTAGACACCATTGCTGCAATAGCAACCCCTCCTGGTAATGGCGGCGTCGGCATTATCCGAATCTCTGGCCCCAAAGCCTCCAAAATTGCTCAGAAATTAACGGGCAACACTTCTCTCATAGCACGCCTCGCCAAATTTTCAGTATTTCGAGATAATAACCAAAATGTCATTGATTCCGGCATTTGTATCTATTTTCCCGCGCCAAACTCCTTTACCGGCGAAGATATCATAGAACTCCAAGGACATGGGGGCGCCGTGGTCATGGATATGCTTTTGAAAGCCGTATTGAATCTAGGAGCAAGACAAGCAAATCCTGGTGAATTTTCTGAGCGAGCCTTTCTCAATAATAAGATTGATTTAGCTCAAGCAGAAGCCATTGCAGACTTAATTACCAGTAGCACCGAACAATCGGTTAGATCGGCACAGCAATCAATGCAGGGTGTATTTTCAAACCAGATCAATGAATTGGTTGAAACCTTAACCCACCTTAGAATCTACGTCGAAGCGGCAATAGACTTCACCGACGAAGAAATTGATTTCTTAAGTGAAGGAGGAATTAACCAAAAACTAACCACCCTACTCAGTAAAATTCAACAGATCCAAAATACCGCGAAACAAGGAAGACTCTTGCATGACGGAATGACAGTTGTTTTGGCAGGGAAACCGAACGCCGGTAAATCAAGTTTATTAAATAAACTGGCTGGCCATGAAGCCGCGATTGTTCACGAAATGGCAGGTACCACCCGTGACATCTTGAGAGAGCGAATTCAAATAGACGGTATGCCTCTCCATATTATCGATACCGCTGGAATCCGCGAAAGTGACAACGCAGTAGAACAAGAAGGCATTCGCCGTGCACAAATCGAATTGCAGAAAGCCGATAAAATACTGTTACTTATCGACAGTCGTGAGTCAGATTCTTCCGAATTACTGAGTTTTTTACCTGAAAAGATCCATGTTACTAAGCTATATAATAAAATCGATCTACTGGGTATTGAGCCAAAAATTGAAACGATTCATGAAGAGACTCATATTTACTTGTCCATAAAAACTGGTGCCGGACTCGATCTTCTAACCGAACACTTAAAGCAAAGCGTTGGTTTTAATGAATCCACAGAAAATGTTTTCATCGCTCGACGACGACATATTGATGCATTAACACGCGCCCACTTTTCCATTGAAAACGCCTTGATTCAACTAAGCACTGGACAAAATCCTGAGTTAATTGCAGAAGATCTGAAATTAGCTCAAAACGATTTAGCTGAAATTACAGGGAAATTTACTTCAGATGAACTACTAGGCAGAATTTTTTCTAGTTTTTGCATCGGAAAGTAATCAGGTAAACCAACAGAAACCATAATCTAACAAAGTGCAATAAAACAATATATTAAACAAATTTATTTGGATTATTTTTTGTTTTATTTCCCTTTACTATGCTAATTTTTACACCTATATTACACCTTTGGCTTTTGGGGTGTAAAAAGGTGTAAAAATGAAAATCACGATTGAAAAGCGCACCAACAAAGAAGGTGACAAGCAAAATTTACGGCTGGTCTATTGGTATGGCAGCTATACCGATGAATACGGAAAAATAAAACACAACCGCAAACTTGAGCAGCTTGACCAATTCTTGTATACCGATCCTAAAACCAAACCCGAAAAACAGCACAATAAAGAAACGCTGCAACTCGTTGAAGCGATCAAAGCCAAGCGCATTACTGAAGCGGCCAGTGGTCAGCATGGATTCACCGATATCAGCAAGGCAAATGCCAGTTTTTATGCCTTTTTTCGGCAGATCATGGAAACCAAAAAGACCAATGGCAGTTCTAAAAACTATGATCTTTGGCAAGCTAGCCTGATTCATCTAAAACGGCATTATCCCGATGAAAGCCTCACCTTCGAGCAAATTACCCAGGAATGGTTAACCAATGTCCGACGCTATTTTGACAGCCAAGCCAAAACCAAAAGTGGCAATCTGATCAGCAAAGGCACCGCTTCAAGTTATTTCAACAAAATCAGAGCCGTCATCAATGCGGCCTACGCCAAAGGGATTATCAGCAAAAACCCCTTAGCGCAAGTCACTGGAATTCCCCCCGGCAAGCAGGAACGCACCTATTTAACGATGGACGAGGTCCGCGCCTTAGTTCATGCCGATTGCCGCTATGATGTATTAAAACGTGCTTTTTTATTTTCCTGTTTAACCGGGCTAAGGTGGAGTGACGTTCATAAACTCGATTGGTCTGAAGTGAGCATATTCAACGAAAACCCGCGGATTACCTTTAATCAAAAGAAAACCGGCAATTTGCAGTACTTGGATATTCCCCAACAAGCTTATCGACTCATGGGAGAACCGATGCCGCAAGGGCGTGTTTTTCAAGGTCTACGCTATTCAGCCTGGATGAACGTGGAATTATTGCGCTGGGCTATGGCGGCGGGGATCAGTAAACACGTCACTTTTCATACAGCTCGACATACTTTTGCAGTAAGCCTCTTAAGGTAACTCGCAAAAAATATCCCCCTCTAATTTTCATCAGAGCGTCACTATAACTGATGTATCCTACGGGGATAATTTTACCTATCAAAACCGAAATGATCAGCTTATCAAAAAAACACATCACTACGATTAAAGATGCTGCGAAA
>CANNKG010000022.1 GCA_947505105.1 Methylococcaceae bacterium
CTCAGTCAATTTTGTTTTGTCGAGTACTTATAAATACCCCGTTCGTCCTGAGCTTGTCGAAGGATTTGCGGTTCATGGTTCGACAAGCTCACCACGAACGGTTTTTTTTGAACTACACCCGCCATAATTAAATTGACTGAGTACTAGTGGTGTTTCATTCCGATGATACAGGACATCCAGTGGTAACCGAACATGACAACGCCGGAACATCTTCGAATTCAAGAAAATACCGATACACTTCATCCATGGTGGCGCTGGGGACCTTATGTCAGCGAACGCTCATGGGGAACTGTGCGCGAAGATTACAGCGACAACGGTGACGCTTGGCGATTCTTACCACACGATTTTGCTCGCAGTAAAGCCTACCGTTGGGGTGAAGACGGTCTTGCCGGAATTTGCGACCGCTATCAACTGCTGATCTTTTCGGTCGCACTCTGGAATGGCAAAGATGCTATTTTGAAAGAGCGCGCGTTTGGGCTTGATTCGACTGAAGGCAATCATGGCGAAGATGTCAAAGAATATTATTTCTATTTAGACAACACCCCGACTCATAGCTATATGCGGTATTTGTATAAATACCCACAATCAGCTTTTCCCTACGAAGCATTAATTACAGAAAACCAACGACGAAACGGACAAGGTCCGGAATACGAACTGCTGGATACCGGGATTTTTAGTGAAAATCGTTATTTTGATATTGAGGTTGAATACGCCAAAGCGACTCCAGACGATGTATATATTCGTATCACTGCGTTCAATCGATGCTCGGAACCAGCATTACTGCATCTTATCCCGCAACTATGGTTTCGAAATACTTGGGCCTGGACGGTTCCCCGCGGAACGGAACCAAGTATCAGCCTTCGCAATGCCAATAAAATCAATGACCATATTTGCCTGATCGCGGATCGCTCGGAACTTGGAGATCTCAAAGGCGTTTTGATGTCTTATCGACTGCCCCAAACCTATTTATATGCCGCCGGTAATTGTGAGCTGTTATTTACCGATAACGAAACCAATATTCAGCGTGTGTATGGAACTCCCCACCCTGATGCCAAGCGATTTACCAAGGATGCTTTTCATCGCTATCTGATTGAGGGCGAAACTTGCCTGAATCCCGAACAGGCCGGAACCAAAGCCGGACTGCATTATAAACAAACAATTCCGGCCGGAAAATCCATCCAATTACAGCTACGCTTGACACCAATAGCGACAAGCACCCCTTTCGCACAGTTTGAGACGATTTTTGCGCAGCGCAAACAAGAAGCGGATGCTTTTTATGCGACCATTCATCCACCGCGGGCGGATCAAGAATTATGCAAAATTCAACGTCAGGCATTTGCAAATCTACTGTGGAGCAAACAAATTTATCTATTTGATGTCAGTAAATGGCTCAAAGGCGATCAACCGAATGCGCCGCCTCCTGCTTCACGGTATTCGATTCGCAATCGCCACTGGCAACATCTGAATTCGATGCGTATTTTATTAATGCCCGATAAGTGGGAATATCCGTGGTTTGCCGCTTGGGATTTGGCTTTTGCATGCGTTCCGATGTCTCTCATTGATCCGGACTTCGCCAAAGAACAATTATGGTTAATGCTGTTTGAACAGTTTCAACATCCTAACGGACAAATTCCAGCGTATGAATGGGATTTCTCCGATCTAAATCCTCCCGTTCACGCCTGGGCGGTTTGGCGGGTTTACAACGCGGAAAAACGTCGTCACCATCGAACTGATCGGAAGTTTCTGGAACGCTGTTTTCATAAATTGTTGATTAATTTCGCCTGGTGGATTAACAAAGTCGATCACGTCGGGAATAATATTTTCGAAGGCGGCTTCCTGGGACTTGATAATATTGCGGTCGTCGATCGCAGTAAACCTCTGCCTGCTGGTCAGATTCTGGAACAATCCGATGCAACAGGATGGATGGCGATGTTCAGTTTAAATATGATGCGCATTGCCCTAGAGCTGGCACTCGAAAACAAGACTTACGAAAGCTTGGCGACCAAGTTTTTAGAACACTATGTCTATATAGGTTCAGCCATGAAACAAATGGGTGGACAAAATTATCAACTGTGGGACGAAACTGACGGCTTCTTTTATGATGTATTACGCCACGCAGATAATAGTTTTGATAAATTTAGGGTTCGGTCGCTGGTTGGTCTGATTCCGATCTTTGCGGTAGAGCGACTCGAAAACGACTGGCTCGAACCCTTTCCTGATTTCAGAGCCAATTTAAAATGGTTTCTGGAAAATCGTAACGAACTCGCCCAATTCAGTTATCACGCAGTCAATCATAATAACAAAACCACTTTTGTTCTGAGTATTCCGGATCAGGATCAGATTAAGCGGCTACTCGTTCGTGTTTTTGATCAACAGGAGTTTTTCTCTGAATTTGGAATTCGCAGCCTTTCCAAGTTTCATGCCGAACAACCGTTCCACTATGGTGATAATGAAGTTCGCTATGAACCCGCTGAAGCAGAATCAAAACTAAAAGGCGGTAATTCCAATTGGCGCGGTCCGATATGGTTTCCGACCGGTTTTCTAATGATTGAAGCGTTACGTAAACTAGACAAAGCGCTAGGTGAGGATTTTAAAATAGAAGTGCACCTGGATGATCAGTCCTCACCGACTTTGATGAGTCTTGGGGCGCTGGCAAAGGAACTGGCATTACGCATGATCAAGCTATTCCTGCCCGATGCAAACGATCAAAGACCCATCTACGGGGATAATCGTTATTTTAAAGATGATCCCTACTGGCGTGACTTGATCTTTTTTCATGAATATTTTCATGCCGAGACCGGACAAGGCTTAGGCGCAATCCATCAAACCTGGACTAATTTAGTAGCAACGCTAATTGATGAATGGAGCTAATCAGTCATGACCATAGCGAGATTCACTCAAGGATTTTAATTCCATTCCAACAATTTCCATTGATTAATTTTTAACCCTTTATCGAGATCACTGCCGCGCACATCTAATTTGCCATCGCCATTGGTATCAATCAGATAATAGGCAGGGCCTTTATCTGGAATGACTTTGACCATATAGAGCACGCCGCCTCTCCGATATTCTTGCACAGTTTTTTGCCCGCGGCGGATAATAGTAATATCGGGTTCCAGGTTTTCGCCGCTCTTTACCGACATCGGAATATCGGGTGGTTCAGGTGCTGCAACGGGCGGAGCGGATGGCTGATTATCATCCTTTGC
Source organism: Methylococcaceae bacterium (assembly GCA_947505105.1). Classification (GTDB taxonomy): domain Bacteria; phylum Pseudomonadota; class Gammaproteobacteria; order Methylococcales; family Methylomonadaceae; genus SXIZ01. Next base: position 3,207 of record CANNKG010000022.1, read on the forward strand.
CTGTTCAGGTGGAGGCGTGATACCCTGATATTTTTTAGGTAGTTGAGGAGGTTCAGGAACCTGGGCTGCGTCTGAATCATCCGCATAGACCGCCATCGGTAGATTGATCAAACTATAAACCATGCAAGCGAATAAAAAACGGGGCATCATAGTGAATTCTCGGCAATTGTCTTAAAAGCGTCATAATATTACAGATTGCGTCACTTTGCTTTAATATCATGCACTGCTTGCATCCAGCTAAACTAAACCAATCCGGGGAGAAATATATGACCGATAAACACAAAATAGTCATCATCGGCGGTGGCGCCGCAGGACTTGAATTGGCAACCAGTCTGGGCATTAAATTAGGCAAACCGGGACTTGCCGAAGTTATTCTGGTGGATGCCACCTCGACCCATATCTGGAAACCACTCTTGCACGAGGTTGCTGCAGGCACTCTCGATTCGGCAGAAGAAGTCGAGTATTTAGCCCAGGCACATCGCTATCATTTCCAGTTCCGGCTTGGCAAAATGGACGCTTTAGATCGCCAAAACAAACAAGTTTTTGTCAGCCCCACTTATTCGAGCAACGGCGAAGAATTATTACCACGCCGGGTATTCAGCTACGATACGCTCGTTCTGGCGGTCGGTAGTATCAGTAACACCTTCAATATTCCAGGGATTCAAGAACATTGCTTATTTCTCGATACCACAACCCAGGCCTTCAATTTTCAAAAGCAATTAGTCGAAGCCTATATTAGAAATTATGCGGCCAATAATTATTCTCAAAGCGATCAGGTGTTGTCGATTGTGATCGTCGGGGCGGGCGCTACCGGTGTTGAACTGGCCGCAGAGCTGCACGAAGTCACTCATTTGTTGACCGTCTATGGTTTGGAAACCGTTAATAAAGTCAAAATCACGATTATCGAAGCCGCTACCCAGTTATTACCGGCACTGCCTCAAAAACTAGCGTTGGAAACTCAAAACCAGCTGGTTAAACTCGATATCGGCCTGAAGTTAGGACGACGTGTTGTTGAAGTTACTCGAGAACAAATCAAAACTCACGACGGAGAAATTATCCCCGCAGATTTAAAGGTCTGGGCCGCAGGCATTAAAGCGCCCGATTGGCTCAATAATATCGATGGATTGACCACGAACCAGATCAATCAATTGGTAGTTGATGCCTATCTGCAAACCAGCGACCCGAATATTTTCGCACTCGGTGATTGCGCCGCTTGTGTTTGGCCGGAACATCCTAACGGCGTCAACATTCCACCAAGGGCTCAAGCGGCTCATCAACAAGCCTCTACCCTGAGCAAAACCATTCTTAATCGCCTCCAAGGTAAAGCGCCGGTTGCGTTTGTTTATTATGATTACGGCTCGCTGGTTTCGCTTGGCAAGTACACGACCGTCGGAAATTTAATGGGTAATTTGATGGGAACCGTCACCATTGGGGGCTTTATTGCTCGTATTGTCTATCTGTCGTTATACAAAATGCATCAAATCGCCATTCACGGTTATTTCAGAACTGCGATGCTGACCTTATCGAATCTGTTTCGGCGCAGTACTCATGCAAAAATTAAAATGCATTAACACTCAGGTAAAAGCTGTGCGATTAGGTACAATACCCGCTTACATCATTCCTTTATATTCCAAATAAATCTATATTAATCACACTCATGTTTGAAATTGAATACGAATTCCGCGAACAGGACCTGATTCATTTTAATGAATTACAACTCGAACGCTCTGAAGAAATTCAGAAAAACATCCGCAAAAATCGTCTGATGGTCCCCAGCATTATGATGTTGATCGCGGGCTTCTATTACTATTACTATGGACAATGGATGTCTGCTGCTTACATTGGATTCATTGCCGTGCTATGGGGTATTTTGTCGCCTCGAATCATTAAACTTGATTTAAGACGCCAGATTTTGACGAATTATTCTTACAAAGAAAAAGCCAAAATGTTTGGCCTGTATAATTTATCAATCGATAAAGATTTTCTGATCGACAAATCACCGGGCGGCAAACATAAAACTGCCTGGACTGATGTCTTGCGTGTTGAATATGTTAAAGGTTATGTATTTATTTATGTCGACCTGACAACCGCCTTGGTTGTTCCGGTTGAGACGATTAAAAGCGGCAACCTGGAAGAATTTGCCGAACAGGTCGAAAAAATGATTGAACGGGCCGATTAAGGCAGCGCATGTTAAATTTCAAGAATATTTCACTACGCCGAGGCACCAAAGTATTGTTTGCCGACGCGTCCTTCATTATTCATAAAGGTCAGAAAGTGGGCGTCACTGGTGCGAATGGCGCCGGTAAATCCAGCTTGTTTGCGATGATCCGCAATCAGTTGCATGCCGACGTCGGCGATTTTTCAATGCCGCCGAATCTATCTATTGCTCACGTTGCCCAGGAAACGCCTGCCGTTGCGTGTAGCGCCCTTGATTATGTCTTGGATGGCGATCAGGAATTACGTCAGTTACAAGCGCAATTACTGGCCGCAGAAACCGCTGATGATGGCTTAAAACAGGCTGAGCTTCATGCGATGCTTGATCTAATTGGTGGTTATACTGCGGAAGCACGCGCTGCGCGTTTAATGAACGGTTTGGGCTTTACGCCAAATCAGGAACAACAACCGGTCAGTGCCTTTTCGGGTGGCTGGCGTATGCGCTTGAATTTGGCTCAGGCCTTGATGTGTCGCTCCGATGTCTTACTTCTGGATGAACCGACCAACCACCTTGATCTTGAAGCGGTGTTATGGCTACAAGACTGGCTGTGTAAATATTCAGGAACCCTGCTGCTGATTTCGCATGACCGGGATTTTCTCGACAATATCACGACCCACATTGTCCATATCGAACAGGCCAAAGCTGAAATATATACCGGCAACTACTCCGCATTTGAACGAATGCGCGCCGAAAAACTCTCCCAGCAACAAGCGGCTTTTGAGAAGCAACAACGCGAAATTGCGCATATTCAAAGTTTTATCAATCGTTTCAAAGCGCAAGCGACCAAAGCCCGTCAAGCACAAAGTCGAATCAAGTCGCTTGAGCGTATGGAATTAATCGCCCTCGCCCATGTCGACTCACCATTTAATTTCGGTTTTGCCGCCCCAGGTCGAATGCCCAACCCGCTATTAAATTTCGAGAATATTGCGATTGGTTATCCGGGTAAAACCGTCATTCCAAAGGCGAGTATGACGATTACGCCGGGCGACCGTATTGGCCTGCTCGGTGCCAATGGTGCAGGTAAATCCAGTTTGGTCAAGGTGCTGGCCGGTGCGATGGAACCGCTCGAAGGTGAAGTGTTGCGCGCTGACGCGCTTAAAATCGGTTATTTTGCGCAGCATCAGCTCGAACAGCTACGCTTGGATGAATCGCCGTTATGGCATTTGCAAAAAATCAATCCGCAAGCCGCCGAAAAAGATTTGCGCAATTTTCTCGGTGGCTTTGATTTTCAGGGCGACAAAGTCAAAGATCCGGTCAAACCGTTTTCGGGCGGTGAAAAAGCCCGATTGGTCTTGGCAATGCTGGTCTATCAGAATCCGAACTTATTATTGCTCGATGAGCCGACCAATCACCTGGATCTCGATATGCGCCATGCCTTGAATGTCGCCTTGCAGGATTTTGAAGGGGCCTTAATTGTCGTCTCGCACGATCGACACTTATTGCGCTCGGTCACCGATCAACTGGTACTGGTCGGTAATGGTGAAGTCAAACCCTTTGATGGTGATCTGGATGATTATCGCGCCTGGATTGCAGAACAACGCAGCAAACAAGTCGCCGCACTTGATGCCAGCCATACTCATGCGCAACTCGACGGAGCTAAAAATGATCCCGGCATTTCGCGTAAAGACCAACGCAAACAAGATGCTGAACGCCGTCAACGTTTGAAACCCTGGCTTGATGCCGTCAAAAAAGCCGAACAGCACATGAACGATTACCATCAGCAACAACAGAAAATTGAGCAACAACTTGCTGATCCCGAAATGTATACCGACGCAGCCAAACCTCGCTTGAAACAGCTACTCGAACAGAAAAGCCAAATCGACAAAGCTCTGCAAAGCGCCGAAGAAGCTTGGCTGGAAGCTGAACAAGCCTTAGCCGAGATTGAATAACCATGTGGCCCTTGATCAAACTTTTTATCGATATTTGCTGCTTGACCAAGGCGCCGCAAGACATCCCTTATTCAGCGACGCTGTTAAAAGTGTTAATGATCATCTATGCCGGGATCGCATTCTTAATTCTCTCGCCCGAACAAACTGTCTTTACTGGCGCATGGGAAGTTCTGTGTGAGCTTATTTTAATGGTTCTATTTGTTTGGTTGATGCTGTTTATTTACGGGAAACTGCCTCGGTTTACGCAAGTAATGTGTGCTTTTGTCGGAACTGACGCCCTTGTCAGTTTTCTGGCGTTACCTGCAATGAGTGCTTTGATCGCTAACCGCTGGATCGATATTTCTAGCATTATGCTCCTAAGTTTAATGACTTGGCATTGGGTTATTTGTGATCATATCATTCGCCATGCGCTTGCACAATCATTTCTGTTTGGCTTAGGTATGTCCTTCCTGTATTTCGTTGTATCTTATCAGCTCATGGCTTGGCTGTTTCCCTATGTAGCTTCCAGTTAACCCAAGCATTCAGCAACAAAAGTGGATTATTAAACTAGGTAAATATTTATGACGTCATATCAACACATCTTACTAGCCGTGGATTTTTCCGAACAATGCCTTGAAATAGGCTTTCGCGCCAAAGATTTGAGCGAGCGTTACCACGCCAAATTGAGCATCGTGCATGTCGCTGATAATTTACCTATTATCGATGGTATGGACGGCCAAATTATGCCGTTCGATTTTGATTTGAATAACGAACTGATGCAACTGGCTAAACAACATCTTGCCAAGGTCGCCGCCAAACTGGACATCGCTGAGGAAAATCAATGGCTGGTGATCGGCAGTCCCAAACTGGAAATTGTCAATTTGGCCGAAGCTAACAACGTCGATTTGATTGTGGTCGGCTCCCATGGTCGTCATGGACTCGCGCTACTGCTTGGTTCAACCGCGAATGGCATTTTGCATCATGCGCAATGCGATGTCATGGCCGTTCGTATCAAAGAAAACTAGGCTAGGACATTTTAAAGGTTAGACCGTGGTGCATTTGGCCAATAATCCTATCTGGATTGCATAACACAATTTATTTTCGCGCTACAATAAGCATCACTTCACTCATCGCAACAACATAATTATAAAAATATTGAGGAGTGCACATGATTGGGCATATTGAAAGTTATTCGCAAGATATTCAAACCGGCATTATCAAATATGGGAAACAGTTTTACGAATTTCATATCGATGTCTGGCAATCCGATGAAAAGCCTAAAGCCGGAGATGATGTAGAGTTTCATCTCGAAAATGATAGCGTTTATAAAGCAAGCTTGATTGGTGATTACGTCAAAGGCATGCAACCGGTCAAGTCGCGTAAAATTGCCGGTATTTTGGGATTGCTTCTAGGCGCTATCGGCTTACATCGCATTTACCTCGGATTTTATTGGACGGCACTCATGCAGATTGTCGTCACGGTCCTATCAGGCGGATTTGGCGTGTTATGGGGCTTTATCGAGGGCGTTTTAATCCTTGGAGCATATTTTGATAAAGATGCTAAAGGACGTCGTTTGAAATAAGGCAGATCAGTCAAACGATTAACGATTAACGGTTCGTGGTTAAAGAATTTTCAGTATTTAATAGGATAACTTCGATTTCTTCGGTAATTTCTTCCTGTCGGTAAATCTGCGATTTACGACGCAAAGATACTACGTGATCATCCAGGTGTTTGATCGCCGCTTCCAGATGCTGCAAGCGGCGATGATTCTCGGCCATTAATGACAGGTACAGAATCTCGTGCAGCACGGCAAATAAATAATGATCGATTAATTCAGCAAAAAAATCGGCAGGTTCAAGATTCAGCAGCGGCGGATGACCGCCGGTCTTTGTCGGCTGGCAATGCTCAAACGGTGGCATGATTTGCCGAACGTTGATGTGATTTGGCAATGGATCATGATGAATCACCGTCAAGCTCAGGGTTTGATGCTCACTATGCTGTTGACCTAACACATCAATGACCCGCGCCAGCACTTCCGGTATTTCTTCTGCGACATTAGCGCCTGGTATGGCTTCGATCAGTTGAAGCGAATGCCCTTCAAGTCGATGATGTAAGCGTGTGCCGAGCGCAATGATGCCCGTATAATTCTGTGCCGCCATCGTGGTGAGCAAACTTTCGTTAAAATCACCGCAAAAACCGCGTTCAGCACCGACAATCAATGCAATGGTTCGGGTTTGAACAGAGGTTTTTGGAAAACCTGGATAAAACGCTAGATAATCGGTAGCGGTTTGTTCAATCAGGTCCACTGACTGACGTTGCGTATTTTGAAAACGAGTCAATTTATGAATTTCGATCAAGGCCAGATTCTTCATCGAGTTTAAGATGCTGCGTATCTCCTCCATTTGAGTAATACGCACTTGTAACTGGCGACTTTGACTCATTAGATGGGTTCAGGATTTGCGCTCAGCCATGATGTTAACGCCTGTAGCCATTCATGTTGAGGACTGTCGAGGATTAACGGCGTCGATTGCAGCGCCTGTTCAATTCGACTTAGATAGTCGGGAAGTTCGGTTAATTCCAGCCGGTTGAACAGATCGGCATTAAATGCGCATAACCAGGCGAGTTGAAACAGACTGTTCAGCGGCTGCAAGCGATCCTGTTTGAGTATTTCACGCAGCAAGCGACCGCGTTTGATGCGCAATTCCATAGAGGCTTCAAGACGCTGCCCAAAACGCGTAAAAGCTTCCAATTCAAGAAACTGCAAATAATCCAGCTTCATTTGACCGGCTTGCTTGCGAATGGCCGGATGCTGGGCCTTACCGCCAATACGTGATACGGATTTGGTGATGTCGATGGCCGGGCGAAATCCCGACACAAATAAATCATTATCGAGGTAAATCTGCCCATCAGTAATCGAAATCAGATTGGTCGGAATATACGCGGCGATTTCGCCTTGCTGAGTTTCTACAATCGGTAGGGCGGTCATACTGCCGCCACCATGTTCGGCATTTAAACAGGTGGAGCGCTCCAGCAAACGCGAATGTACAAAGAAAATATCGCCCGGATAAGCTTCACGGCCGGGCGGTCTGCGTAACAACAGTGACAATTCCCGATAGGTGCGCGCATGTGTTGAGAGATCGTCGTAGACAACCAGAGTATCCCGGCCTTGTCGCATCCAGTATTCAGCAAGGGCGCAGCCTGCAAACGGCGCGATATATTGCAATCCTGGTAGCGCATTAGCTTCCGCAACGACACAGATGGTGTAAGCCAAGGCACCCTGCTTTTTTAGAATTTCAATTGTATTGACGACTGCTGAGCGTTTCTGGCCGATCAACACATAAATGCAGAGTACATTCTGGTTTTTTTGATTGATCACGGTATCAAGCGCAATCGAACTTCTTCCGAGCCCCTCGTCACCAATAATCAATTGTCTTTGTCCACGACCAATCGGAATCAGCGTGTCGATTATTTTAATGCCGGTATATAGGGGCTTTACGACAAAATCACGTTCAATGATTGCCGGAGAGGCTTTTTCAAGAGTTTCGCGCGTTATCGATTGTGGGGGCGTTAGACCATCGAGTGGCTCGCCGAGCGGATCGATAATTCGTCCAATAAACTCATCCCCGACTGGAATACTCAATGGATAATGCGATAAATGCACTGTAGTGCCGGCAGTCAGCAATTCCGTCTCGTAGAATAAAATAGCCCCAATTCGGTCACGATTAAGATCGAAAACCATGCCGCGGCTACCGTCAGCGAAAATTAGAATATCGTCAATTGCAGCCGATGGAAGACCCTTAATCCAGCTGATGCCATCGCCGATTGATACGACGGTACCCTGCTCGCTGATCTGCAATGACGTCTGATACCGATCCAGCCATGAAGCCTGTTGGGTGAGTAGACTTTCGGTATAATTATTGGGATTGGGAGGCATCGACAAGCTCGGCAAAGCCAACAAGTTCATGCTGGAGATTCGCATTTAACACCCAGGCGCCCAAATCAATGCGTAATCCTGCGATGAGATCAGGCTCTATCGAAAAACTGAGCTTAATCGGATGCGCAACCAAAGCCTCTAGCTGATTTTGCAAACTTTTCTGTAGATTTTCAGTAAGTGGAAATGCGCTACTGATTTTAATCGGCAGTGCTTCTTTCGGTTTCATGTTTTTGAAGCTGGTGTGACACGCTTCCGGTAAACTCGACCATTGCTCAAGCAGTAATTGACACAAGTGAGCTTCAAGTTCCGGGGTAACGGTCGGTTTAAGCAATAAGGCCGCAAAGCGTGTCGCGTTCTGCAAAGCCTGACGTTCTAACTGTTGCTCCCATTGGTGTTGTTGCAATGCTTGAGCTGCTTTTGCACTTTGGCGTGCTTGTTCCAGTTCATCCTGAAAACGCTGCATCTGCGTTGTTTTTTCGATACTTAGTTGCGCCTGCAACGCCTGCATTGCTGATTGCTTTTCTTGCTCCCAGCTTTTTAGGCGATTTTCATAGTCATGTCGTAAGGTTTCGGCTTGCAATTTGAGATTTTCGGCATCAGCAAGCGCTTGATTGATGAAATCTTTGCGTTTGGCAATCACAGCCAGCAGCGGCTTATAAAACAGGCGCTGCAAAATCCAAATTAAAATCAGAAAATTGATGATTTCAAGAACAAAGGTCGAAACATTGAATTCCATAGCGAATTTAGCAACCGCTAACGATTGATAATGTATTCAAGCAATGGATTTTTGAATAGCACAATCAAGATAATCACCAAGCAGTAGATAGCCAGCGATTCAATCATCGCCAAACCAATAAAGAGGGTACGCATGATCGAACGTTCCGATTCGGGTTGTCTTGAAATGGCTTCTAAGGCGCTGGCAATTGCTTTTCCCATGGCCAAGGCCGGTAGCATGACGCCGAGCGCAATTCCAATCACCGCCGCAATACTCGAACCCAAAACAATCATTGAAATATCTGTCATCGCTTATTCCTGTGCGTTAAGTTGTTGTGATTGCATCGCCCCGGCGAGATAAATCAGCGCCAACATCCCAAAAATATAGGCTTGCACCAAAGCCTCAATAATATGTAACATCAGAATCGGAATCGGCGCAAGAAAACCCGCAACCAGCAAAATTAACATCGCGGCCATTTCCAGGCTCATGATATTGCCAAATAACCGAATTGCCAATGCCAGAGTGCGTGTAAATTCACTAATCAAATGAAAAGGCAATAAAATCGGGCTGGGAGTTAAATAATGATGCAAATATTTTTTCAGACCATGGGTTTTGATACCGAACCAATGTACCGATAAAAACACTAGCACAGCTAGGGCAGACGTGACTGAAATCTCTCGCGTTGGCGAATGTAGGCCTGGGATTAGACTCACCAAGTTTGCGATAATCAGAAAGATCCACAGTGAAGCAATAAACGGCAGAATTTGGCGACCATGATCGGGAGCGACCGCTAAAATCGCTTCGTCGATAGCAGCAATAATGCCTTCAACACAGGTTTGTATCGCTCCTGGAAAGAGCTCCAAACGACGAGTAGTCAGCCATGCGAATATGGATAGCACAGCCATGATGCCCCATGTTGTTAGAATAGCTGAATCAATGACAATACCAGTTACGTCAATAACCATCAATATGGCTCCTCCCGAAACTTACTTGGAGTAAGCAGGATAATCACTCGTTATCAAAAGGAAGTAATACAGGCTTTTTGTACTGATTGTACAGGACTTGATAACGAGAATTAAGCGTTTGTCAGACACATTTATCTATTAGTAGAAAATACTCTTTGCGACAGAACCAATTAATGATCGTTGTAAAATGGTACGCGCAGAGTGTCTACTACCAGGGCATGCCACTGCCATCGTAATTTAAAAAGTTGCCGCTTTGTTCCAACGTAAAGTCGGCGATGATTCTGCGCATGCCGGAAACGCTTTCATCCGCATCAATCAGACCATTGGGGCCCCCCATATCGGTTTTAACCCAACCGGGATGTAAAATCAGTACCCCGATACCTTGATCGTGTAAATCAATAGCGAGTGATTTCATAGTGGCATTTAGCGCGGCTTTGCTGGAGCGATATAAAATACTGCCTCCGCTAGTATTGTCGGTAATGCTAGCCATCAATGTACTAATATTAACGATCAATTTTTGTTGACCCTGCTTTAGATTTTGAAAAAAGGCTTCGACCATTCTGAGCGGCGCTTGGCTGTTGACTATAAAATTCTGGGTCCAGGCATGATAGTCCAGATGCTTAAAGCCACGGGCACGAATATCACCATATACCCCAGCGTTGTTAATTAAAACATCGATCGGATGTTTAACGAGTTTATGTGCCAACTGATCGATTTGGTCGAAGTCAGCAACATCAAGTGTTTCTATTTGAATGTTCGAATGTTGTGAGGCTAGCTCTTGCAGGGCGCTAGCTAGCGCTGGATTACGACAACAGGCAATGACTTGCCACGCGGCATTCGCATATTGTTTGACAAATTCCAGGCCTAAGTCACGGTTTGCACCGGTAATTAATACGGTAGCCATTAATGTTTTAACCTCAATAGTAGCAAAATAGGTTTGTGTTTGTGGTGGAAACAGTCCTTAACCTGCAACAAAATCTTTCCCTTACTCAAGTTTAATCCAGCGTAAACGATTTGCATTGCTAACTACGGTGACGGATGACATTGCCATCGCGGCCCCTGCTATCATAGGGTTCAACAAGACTCCGAACAAGGGGTAAAGCAAGCCTGCGGCGACCGGAATGCTCAGCGTATTGTAGAAGAACGCACCAAGTAAATTTTGTTTAATGTTAATAACGGTGGCTTTAGATAAGGCGATAGCCTCAGGTACTTTCAATAATGAGCCTTGCAGAATGACGATATCGGCGCTTTCAATCGCAACATCGGTGCCGGTGCCGATTGCCATGCCGATATCGGCTTGAGCCAGAGCGGGGGCGTCGTTGATGCCGTCACCGACCATGCCGACAATTAAACCTGCATCTTGTAATTCTTTGACAACTGCTGCTTTATCTTGAGGAAGCACCTGCGCTCTAACCTCATCAATTCCAGCTTGTTTGGCAATGGTTTGCGCGGCGATCTGATTATCACCGGTGAGCATGATGACGCGAATGCCGGCATTTCTGAGCATGGTTACCGCATGTGCTGAATCGGTTTTGATCGGATCGGCAACGGCAATAATGCCGATAATTTTTTTATCCAGCGCCAACAGCATTGGGGTTTGCCCTGAACGTGCTAATTCATCGAGTCGATTGCCATGTTCGGTATAAGAAATCTCTAAATTTTGCATGAGCGCGGCATTACCGAAGGCCACTGCTTGATCGTTGAGTTGTGCGGTAACGCCTTGACCGGGAATAGCAGCAAATTGGCTGGCTTTGATCAACTCGATTTGACGTTTGGACGCTTCGGCTAGAATACTGGCCGCCAACGGATGTTCGGAGCCGGATTCAATGCTGGCCGCCAGTTGTAAAATTGTCTGTTCAGGGACTTCAGCCAAAACGCTGATACTGGCAACCGAAGGTTTGCCGGCCGTGACCGTGCCGGTCTTGTCGAGGACGACACAATTGATTTTACCTGCCTGCTGCAAGGCGTCGCCTTTTCGAATCAAGATGCCCATTTGTGCCGCACGGCCCACCGCTACCATCACTGAAATCGGGGTTGCGAGCCCTAAGGCGCATGGACACGCTATGACTAGAACGGTCATGCTGGTGACAAATGCATAGCCTACCGATGGATCGGGGCCGAAAATAGTCCAGATCAGAAAAGTCAAAACCGAAATGGCAACGACGACTGGAACGAATACGCTGGCAATTTTATCGGCCAGTTTTGCAAGTTCAGGTTTGCTGCTTTGCGCTTGTCGAACGCTTTTGATAATTTGAGCAAGCGCGGTATCTCTGCCGATATGAGTCGCCGTAAATAAAAAGCTGCCTTGCAAATTCATGCTACCGGCAACAACTTTAGCACCGACGAGTTTTTCAACCGGTATCGATTCGCCGGTCAGCATTGATTCATCAATGGCCGAATGGCCTTCGAGGATTACACCATCAACCGGGATTTTTTCACCGGGGCGCACCCGCAAGGTTTCACCCAAGCCAACTTCCTCGATCGGCACATCCAGTTCTTCACCGTTGCGCACAACGCGAGCGGTACGAGGTTGCAGCCCCAATAATTGACGGATCGCGCTTGAGGTTTTACCACGCGCTAAGGTTTCAAGCGCCGAACCCAAGTTAATAAATGCCAAGATAACGACGGCAGCTTCAAAATAGGCGTGTGAAGACAGCGACGGTAAATTATCAGAATAATCAATGATTACAGTTGAATAGAGCCAAGCCGAGCCAGTGCCCAAAGCAATCAAGGTGTCCATATTAGACTGTTTCAGCTTGATCAATTTGAAGGCCGAGGTATAAAAATGTAAGCCTGAATAAATGATCACCGCAAGACTGATGAGCGAAACCCACGGCCAGAAGGATCGACCCTCGGGGGTTCCCATTTCGGGAAACCAGCCCAAATGGCTGCCGAGCATCAGCGGTAAACCGACAACACCAGCGACGATGGCTTTCTGCATCAGGTTGCGATAGCGGGCTAATTCCAGTTGCTCCTGTTCCGCCGGATCTTCAAGGCCTTCCATAATCGCCGCGTCAAAGCCTGCCGCCTTGACAGCCTGAATTAAAAGTTCCGAGTCGGCAGCACCTTTTACGACTGCCGAATGATCCGCAAAATTGACGCTGACTGAATTGACGCCGGTGACTTCGGCTAATGCACCCTCCACGGCACTGACGCAGCCGGCGCAGCGCATACCCAGAATCGAGAGTCGAAGATCACTTGAAGTTGGCAGGGCTTGGTCGTCTGTGCTCATACGCTTACCTTTAAGCAATATTTATTGAAGTTATTTGGAGCGCGATCTGCCCACTGGCAAGTCGGTTGGTTATTCAACAACGAAACCTGCGCCGGTAATGACTTGGGTGAGCGCTGCGATATCGGTTTGGGCCGAATCGAATTCTATCGAGACTCGATTTTCCTTAAACGATGCGCTAACGGCGGATACCCCTGGAATGGCTTGTAATTTACCGCTGACATTCGATTCGCAGCCGCCACATTTCATGCCGGTAACGGTTAATTGAATGGATTCTGTCATGATGAACTCCTTAGAAAATGTATTGAAAAAATTACGGTCCGCGATTAATAAAATACTCTAAAACTTTGCTGAATTTGATGGAACTCATACATATAAGGTTTAGCAACCTCATGATTTGCCGCGACGACGATCAAATCATGCGAGAACACTGAGGTGTTGTACCAGTTAAAACTGCCTTCGATCACAATGTAGTCGTCGATGATGCAATATTTCGAGTGAATCGGTGAATACGGCACCGGATGATCGTCCATGCCATAAACAAGGCCGACACTGATCCCTGAATATTTTAAACGTTCGACTGCCGGTAATAAAGGTCGCTGCAATTCATCATGCATTGAGCGTTCGACCCCGATCCGTCCTTGGCGCGCCAGATGGCCATTAAACAGCATTTGCACATGGACGCCGCGTTCTTTAGCTTGAATCAAGGCATTAACTACGCTGTCATGATGTTCACCGAGTAAATCGCCGATCAGAAACAGGCACACTTTAATGCTGTGGCGCGCCCGATGAATTTCGGCCAGAATCGCTTGGTGCGGCAAATAAGGGTGTCCATTGCTCATGGTATGACGACCAAAGGTATAGAGCAGATTGAATGGACTAAACGGATCAATGCCGTATCGTTGAATCACGCCACCGCGTTGGCTTTGAAAAATATTGTCCAGGATTCGACAGACACCTTTGGAATGGAAGGTCATGCCGGACTCCCAGTTCGCCCACCAGCGATCAAAGGTAATATTGAAGGAGCCGAGAATGCAGTCCTCATCATTAAAGATGATGAATTTGGTGTGCATATCGGGTTCTACTTCGATCAGATGATGTTTTGGACTACAAAATACGCCCAATAACTCGACGCGAGAGCGTTTAAGTCGCGCATAATTGTGACTGTTGGTCAGGGTCATTTTACGCCAATCGACAATCACTTGCACCCATACGCCTTGATCTCTGGCCGTGATCAGGTGCGTGATGAAATCGGAGTCATCAATGCAGTCAACGCTGACTTTAATCGTGCAAAAACGCGCAGGATTTTCATGTTTGGAACGAATGACTTTGTCGATCAGATCATGAATGTAGCGTTTGGGGTGGAACGGATGATGAACTTGACCTTTAGTGAATTTGGGTACTAAATTCAGTGATTCAAAATGGTGATTGTACCAATCGACATCACTTTGAAGTTCCCCGGAATGCAGTTCGTAAGTCCGATAATTATTCAGGGTCGCCCACTCGGAGTTAATATTGCGATGTTGGTGATGTTCGCTTTGTAATTGCTGCCAATCCATGAAAATATAATCATTTTGCGATGGGATGGAGCGTTCACCAATGTGAACGATAAAGGAGAATTTGACGCAATTAATACGCCCAAAATTGGATGAAAACGGATGAATGAAAAAATCGCGGGTGCCGCGTTTATGAAAATTCCATTGAATATCATAAGGATCGGTATCGACGATAAAACTTTCACAAATATTATTGTCCCGATACACTTTTAAAATAACCTTAATATTGACTTGAGTGCCGTGATAAACGTCAAAATCAATTTTTCCCCAACGAACAAAGAACTTGTCTTTAAAGTCGTTTACGCGTTGAAAAGATCCGCCTAGGTGGCCGTAGGTAGGTAAGGCATAATGTTCAGCAAACTGCATAATGGTAATCTCTAAGGTGTAGATGCCTGAGAAACAGGCTGGTAAATCAAAGGTTAGCCGAGTTTATTTGGGTTCAAAGGTCATTAAATAGCCGCAATGATCCGAAACGCGTCCGTAATAGTCGTCGGTAAATAACACTTCACCGGCAGTCACTTTTAACGAACTATGCTTGTTCATGAAGATATAATCAATTCGATAATCATCCGCCAGATAATGGCTCCAGTATGGATCATTGACACGGAAGATTTTTTCAAAAATTCCTTGCCGTTCAGCAGCTAAAAATTGATCTTCATATTCGTTTGATTGTACGACTAATTGATATCCGACTGAACCCGCCGCGATATTAAAATCTCCGCACAATAACGTTGCTTTTACGGCTCGGGAATGTGTGGTCGCTGCCCATTCACTGAGACGTTTAAATTGTCCTGCAAAACCGTCTTCCCACCAACTCAGGTGAGCAGAAAATACATTCAGCGCACCGATGCCGGGGACGTTAATTTGGGCATTGACGACTTTGCGTGAATGGATGCTATATATATCAGCCGATTCCGAGACATAACGCGCGTCGTGGTTAGACATCGGATAACGGCTTAATATTGCAACGCCTTCGCGGTATTTGTCGAAGCCCATGTGCGACCAGTCGGTATGCAGATTAAACGGTTTTGGCAAGCGGTCGTTAATGATGCGCGCCGAATTGGAATTCCAGTCGCCCTGACCGTTATTCCAAAGTTCTGCAACTTCCTGCAAACAGACAATATCCACCTGAAGATCATCAATCGCTTTGGCTATTTGAGAAAACTTATGATCTTGATGCTCTTCCTGGTAACAATGCAGATTTAAAATCATAACCTTTAACGGTTTATGGCGTGCTGCATAGTTTTGCCCGTAGTTATTATCCCACCAGACTCGATTTTTGCTATAGCCGGCTATACAGTATTGCAGACGAAAGGCGTGCGTGACATTGATTCGCCCTTTCCACAGTTCGACCTGCCCTCGATTAAGGCCTTTGGACGGACTGAGTAGTTTTTTATTGTGGGCGCTTTTTCTAAAATGACAGGGCGTTTGATGGACATGCGACCAATTATCGGTCGTCCAATGAATAATGACTTTTTCTAGTTCCAGCGTTGGATCGACTGCGACGCTAATCGACATAAATTTACGTTCGGAAACCAGTTTGTCACTAAAGCCGATATTTAATAATTGCAGATCATGCGCCAGACGTATGCCTGAATTGGCCGGGCTCAGGTAATTTAAGCCATTATGGTGATCTTGAAATTCTTTGCCTAATGCGCGATAACGCAGACTAAAGCTGATATTACCCGGTAATGCGGTTGCGGGTGTTTGTTGGATACGGGTTGTGACTTGCCAATATTCTTTGGACGAGTCGATGCGACTGTGAAACAAAGCAGGTAAAACATGCCAAATCCCATCAGCTCCTGACCATAGAACGTCCACCTGCTTGTCATAGCTGAGATTTTCGACCACCATAAAAAAGTTCAGCGTCTGTTGCTGAACTTCGTTGTCTCTCGTGACGATATTCTCGACATAAAGTAGTTGAATCTTATCCATCCATCGTCCTCTTTAAGTGATGCATTAGGGTAGCGTCTGAATTTATTGGGCCACGTAATCTCGAAAATCTAATTCCGGAAAAATATTATCCATAATTTCCAAGGCGCTCAAATAACGTTCGTTAATATTGTTTTTACGAATACTATCATGTAAATAATTAAAGCGCGCCAAGTGATCGGTAATCCGTTTTCGGGCATATTCGATCGTGGTACCCGATTTCATGATAAATGGCCAATCGGAGGCTTGCGCCAATAACACTGAACGAGCCGCCTGATTCAGGGCACGCATTTGTAAATCGGTCAAGGTAAATTTAGCAAGATCCGTGCTCAATTGCTCCAATTGCAATTCGGCTTTATGCAGGAGCGGATAAATCCAGACATTGGTCTCATTGATCCAGTAGCTCGAATAGCCCTGATCCCCCCAGGTCGAGGCAGAAGGAAGTGTCGATTGTTGCTCCGGATACTGTTGCAGGTAATCGCCGGGACTGACCAATTGCACGTCAGAATCCTCGCGCGCAGCAATTCTAATCAGTGCCTCCAACCAGTTAGGACCTTCAAACCACCAGTGCCCGAATAATTCCGCATCAAAGGGTGTGACAATAATCGCTGGACGATCCATTTCGGTGCTTTGTTGATCGATTTTCTGACGGCATTTTTCAATAAAATCTTCGGCATGTGCTTGCGCTTTTAAGAGTGCCTGTCGAGGCTGATAAATATCTTTCGGCGTGTCGCCCCCGGTGACACGATAATACTTGATGCCGGTATTAATTCTGATGGTGTTATCGAGAATATAGGGCGCAATGTAATCCAGTGGCATATCAAAGCCGAGGTCGCGGTAGTATTCACGATAATCGAAATCGCCCGGATAACCCTCTTTAGCGCTCCACACCTGCTGCGACAAAGATAGTTCGCGTGCAAACGCTGCCACGCCATTTGTGCAGTCCAGGGGCGCATAAACACCATAACGGGGCGTTTCGTTCGCAAACAGCACACCATGAGCATCGACAAAAAAATACTCGATGCCCTGCTCTTTTAAAATAGCCTCCAAGCCTTGATAATAGCCACATTCGGGGAGCCAAAAACCCTTAGGTTTAAAACCTAAATTGGTATTAAAAACATCAATACCAGTTTTTATCTGATTGCGTACCGCAATTTCGCTGACATTCAATAACGGTAGAAAGCCATGAGTTGCGGCGCAGGTAATTAATTCGAGTCGGCCACTTGCCTCATGTTTACTGAAAGCCGCAAGTAAATCGCAGGAATACTGTTGTTGATAAACTTGTAAGATCTTGCGAAAAAAGCGACGATACAGTCGAGCCAGTTTGGCGAATTGCGGCTGTTCCGCACGCGTTCTAATAACTTCTTTGTCCGCAAGTTCCAACAGATGCTGCAAATAATGCAGATAGCGGTTTTGAAGTAGTTCATCCCGCAACATCGTGACCAAGGGAGGAGACAGCGATAAGGTTAATCGATAGTCAATACGATCCACAGTCAGTCGATCAAGCATGCTAATCAACGGAACATAACACTCGGTAATGGCCTCAAACAGCCAATTTTCCTCAAAAAAACTTTCATGTTCCGGATGGTGTACATAAGGAAGGTGGGCATGCAGAATAATACTCAGAAATCCTTTGGCCATAATGATTAGTATTGATTTATATAATTTGGAAGCGGTTGATGTGGACCCGCAATACTGACTTGATTAAACAACATGGCTTGCGGTTCCACCTGCGGCAATACCCAGGATTCGAAGTTTTGTGGGAAATCAGTTCTGGCGCGTGGAAGATGAATATGGTTCGAATAGGCAAGTTCTGCAAAAGCATTTTCGATACTGGGCTTACCGAGCGTCGCCGAATAACTCCCAATCGCCTTTTGGGTTGGTAAGCGAATCTTCTGCTGCATACGCGGTTGAGCCACCTGAATGTCAAACCAGTTTTGATGCGGTGTTTCAATGTCGATAAAATGCGCTTGATTATAAATACGTAAGGTCAGGGGTTCAGGATCGGGTACTTTAAGATCCGTCTGGGCAATGTGTTGCTCAGGAATATGCCAATAGGCATATAGATGCTCAGGGTCTACCGGTAAGATGACCAATTTTGGTTGATCCTCCGGGGTAATGCAGGGACTAAAATTACGGCTAATTTCTTCGCTAATGGCCAATAATTCGTTGGACTTAAATTTAGACGGTAAGACTGGAGAAGCGATTGAAATTTCAGGGGCAAATTTCTGATTAATATCCTGACAAATTTCAAGCATTTCATCTGAGGAAATGCCAAGCGAGGAATTAAATCTTGAATGTAAAAAAGCCATCGTCCTTAAAATCTAGGAGTATTACCTTATCAAAAAAATGCATCCATGCCCCGAAATGCAGCCATGTATCCTTCTATCCCGATATTAACGTCACTGCATACATTGCTTAGTGCTGGGACTCTAAACCTTGCAGATCATTTTTGCAAGAAATTTAAAAATAATAAACTTACCTGATAATGTTTTTGTTCCAATTATGAATAACCTATCCACATAAATGGTTCATTTATTTTTAATTACTTGATTTTGAAAAATAAAAAAAGCCGGTTTCCTAGTGTGGCCTGAACACCATAAAACCTCGTTGACGTTTAAAAAAATGCTCAAAATTGACATCTACGACCTTTCGGTTTGGGGCGTCGGAATCTGCATGGCGAAAGTACACACCGGTCGGTTTATGGATCAATATGCCGACATGGTTCACATCCAGTCCTGGGCGATCAGAATAAATTCCAATGTAATCGCCGTTTTTTAAACGATGTAAGATTTCAGTATTGATTTTATTGGCGGGAATATAATTGACGACCCGTTCCGAAATCGGAATGTCGGGAAGCAGGGTTTTGGTCGCGCCATCATTGAGTTTTTTGAGCGCTTGTAAACTCGCCTCTTGACCAACCAAGGCAGTAACATCTTCGATCAACACAGTATTGTTTTGCAGCCAATCGGTAAAAAAATGTTTGCGTTGATAATAATCCACTTCACCAGCGTGATATCGAACGGTTACTAGTTGTTCAGGAATCTCATCCAATGTGGAGGATAGTCGCATGGCCTCGACATATTCAATAAAGGTCATGCAATCGACCGCATCCCAACGTATCGTGAACTGTTCAGCTACTGTGGCACTGCCAACTAATGTATTTGCCTGATAACGGGTATTTAAAAAATGTGTCGAAATGAAGGCCACTCGCTCGCCCGGATCAACAATATGCTGCGCCTCGCCGAGCATTTCGTTCATAGTCGTTGCCGACCATTGGCTTAGAGGGGCTGCCGCAATATTCGCTGTTAAGCACAGCGGACAGAGGCTCAAAAACAGTTTTAACATGGATAAAACGTTAACGTGCCAGTAATAACTTATGTGCCAAATCAATCACGGCTTCGGGGGGGATTTCCGCAATTGAAAAATCCTGTTTATTAAGCTTATAAGGATTGACGATTGAAGGAGATTTTAAAACTTTGTTGATATCGGTTTGATAGACACGACTGATCGGTGTGGGTCCAAACAGGGTAATCGAGGGTTTATTCATGCCCCAAGCCATGTGCGTCGGACCAGTATCATTGCCGATCACTAAATCGACTTGAGCCAATAATGCTTTCAAGCTATTCAAATCAAGTTTCGGCAATATTTTTACCCGGTCACTGCGCGCGGCAAGCCATTCGGCGGCTTGGTATTCCGCGTCATTGCCCCATATTACTAAAGCCTGATGCGGCAACTGATTAATGACCGACAAAAACAGCTCTTTCGGATAATTTCGACTTGGCCAGGTCGAGCCCGTCACATAGAGAATATTCGGTTGATCAGCGGCGAGATATTTTTCGAACGAGATTTCCGGAGTCGCAAAAAACAGAAAAGGCTGTTTAGCCTGAATTTGTGCGCTGGAAACCTTAAAACCCAAGGGTTCGGTAATAACCTGAACATTTCGATCAATACTATTGCTCGCGTAGGAACAACTGACCTGATACTGATAAAATCGGGCGGCCATACTTTCGCGGATTGAATTTTTGTCAAAGCCCGCACGATTGTTACCCATTAGAACCGCCGTCAATGCCGACTTAATAAGCCCCTGGGCATCGATGACCCAGTCGTACTGAGACTTACCAAAATTATGAATTTTTCGAATTTCAGCAAAAATGCCCAATTTATTTTGTTTGAGGGCTTTTAAATTAACCGTTAATACCTGATTAATATCGGGATTATGCCGTAATAAACCCGCAAAACGCTCTTCTACGACCCAATCAATTTGGAGTTCCGGGTATTGTTGCTTAAGAAATTGCAAAGCTACCATTGCATGTACTATATCGCCCAGTGCTGAAAGTTTTACAATAGCAATTTTCATTATATTTATTTCATTCTAAAATGGTAATTCATAACATGTTTTTGACTGGGTGGCGCGATCAAAAATGTTGGAAAGGTATCGTTCGCGTATCATAACAGATTAACCCTGTCGAGACAGGAGGATTCAGTCGCTTGAGTTATTCTGTATGTTGTAAGCGTGCAAATTGATGGGGTTCCATTAAATCCGGATTAGATGACTATGATTTATTTATGTATTTTAGGCGCGCCATGAGTGAACACTCTCTCGCCGCTAGAACCTTATTATTGGTCGATGATGAACCTAATATTATTAATGCGCTAAAGCGGACTTTCCGCCGCGAGGGTTATATCATTCTGACCGCTAACAGTGGCCCAGAGGGACTCGAAATCCTTGCCAATCATGACGTGCATGTGATTCTTTCAGATCAGCGGATGCCCGAAATGACCGGAGTGGAGTTTTTACGCAACGTGAAGGATTTATATCCCAAAACGATACGGATAGCGCTTTCGGGCTATACTGATCTTGAATCAATTACCAGCGCAATTAATGAAGGCGCTATTTATAAATTTCTGACTAAGCCCTGGGATGATGAGCAATTACGCGACAATGTCCGTAAATCGTTTGCTCATTATGAGATGGAAAGTGAAAATCTCCGTTTGACCGCCGACCTCCAGAAAGTAAATGAACAACTTTCTATATTGAATCAGAATCTAGAGCAGAAGGTGCTCGAAAAATCGCGCGAGATCAATTTAAATATGCATTTATTGCAAATTTCCCAGGAAATTCTGGAACATTTACCCGTTGGCGTGTTGGGCGTGGATGAGCAAGGCATGATTGCACTTTCCAATCGACGGGCGGATGCCTTGCTGCATAACGATAATGGCGAGAGTTTGCTCGGCTCATATATCATGCACTATCTCCCGGCGGAGTTACTCACTTGTGTTGATGATTCCGATGCCCATACATGTCAAAGCAGGTTTTTTGAATTACCAAATGGCGTTTCCTTACAGGTCACTATTAGCCCCATGGGAGTCAGCAGTCGTTCAAATGGCAAAATCATTGTGATTTCCACTCATCACTACCCTTTACCATGAGCACAGTTGTCGAAACGTCCTTGGCAAATCACTTGTCGCGCTTGAATGAGTTACCCTCATTATCAGCGCTATTGCTTGAAGCCTTGCAATTGCTGAATAGTGGTTACGATGCTCACGAACTCGCCGAAAAAATCGGGCAAGATCCTCCAATGACGGCTAAAATTTTACGTATTGCTAATTCGCCGTTTTACGGGCGGGCACGCCAAATTTCGTCATTAGCGGATGCCATTGTGTTACTGGGACGTAATCAAATTGGTGACTTATTGTTGAGTGTTTGTTTTACAAATATCATTCCCAGCAGAATTGAAAATGTCGACTATTCGTTCTTCTGGAATCACTGCCTAGCCGTCGCCAATTGCACCCGTAAGCTGGGATTGGTTTGCGACATTGAATCGGATATGGCGTTTACGGCAGGACTATTGCACGACATTGGGCGATTAATCATGATTACCCTCTATACCGAGCAATATCGAGCCCTATTTGACGATTCCGCATTAGCGCTTCACTACTTAGGAGAGCAGGAACGTGCGCTCTTGGGATTCGATCACGCTCAAATCGGCGGACACGTTGCTAAAATGTGGAATTTTCCGCCCGAAATTCAGGAAGCCATCGAGCAGCATGAGCAACCTCCTTCGCCGAGAACGGCTATTTCGCTTAGTGCGCTAATCTATACGGCTAATTTACTCGTCTATCAGGCGCAACAGGCTGAAAATGGCAACGAAGCGCTGCAGCAAGCGATTTTGGATGCGCTTGAATTGTTGGCGGTTTCGACTGAGCAGGCGTCATGCATTGCTCAGGATAGTCTGACTTATGCCGATCATATTACCGCTTTACTCTAGTCTTTAGGAGCACGTATGTGTAAAGAACCCGGAACGGCTACGGAAAATGCTGAATCAAAACCGATTGTCCTCCTGGTGGATGATAACCCGCTCAATATTGATGTGCTCGCCAATGCCTTAACAAACAAATATCAAATTAAGGTTGCGAACAATGGTCTACGGGCGCTGGAACTGGTGCAGGGTAAAACGCCTCCAGCCTTGGTATTGCTGGACATCATGATGCCCGATATGGATGGCTATGAGGTTTGTTTGCAGATAAAAGCCTTGCCGATACTCTCTCGAATCCCGATAATTTTTGTCAGCGCGATGACCAGCACGGCTAACAAGGTCTATGGGTTTTCAATTGGCGCGGCTGACTATATCACCAAACCTTTTGACGTCGAAGAGGTCAAGGCCAGAGTGGCAATACATTTGGAATTAAGTCGTTTACAACACCATTTTGAACAAGCGCTAAGTCAACGAACTTCCGCACTGAAAGAGAGCCGCGAGAAATACCGGATTCTCGCCGAATATTCACCGAATTGGGAGTATTGGCTTAATCAGCAAAGCGAATATCTCTATGTATCGCCCGCGTGCGTTGAAGTATCTGGTTATCAACCTGAGGAATTCATCACCAATGCCGGGTTGATGCGCAGTATTGTGCATCCGGATGATCTGACGCTATGGGATGCGCATGTATTGTCCGAGAGCAGTATTGTCAGCGCGATGGAACCTGCACTCAATCTACGCATCATCAATCAGCGCGGTGATGTACGCTGGATAGAGCACATCTGTAAACCGGTATTGGACGAGAATGGACAGTATTTAGGTTCAAGAGGCACTAATCGAGATATTACCGAGCGAAAATTAAGCAGGGCCGAATTGCAACTGGCGCGGCATCAGATTCAGGAAGTTCAAAATCAATTGGTCCAATCCGAAAAAATGGCCTCGATTGGTCAATTGGCGGCAGGGGTCGCACATGAAATCAATAATCCAATCGGTTATATCAGTTCAAATTTAGTCTCGCTTAAAGGCTATCTGGAAGATTTATTCGGACTGATATCGCTGTACGAAGCGAATGAAGCAAACGGTATCGATGCAGAACTTTTACAGCAAATTCAAAACTTCAAGCAGCAAATCGATCTGGAATTTTTGAAAACCGATATGCTGGATTTACTCAGTGAATCGCGTGAAGGAGCGATGCGCGTCAAAAAAATTGTGCATGATCTCAAAGATTTTTCTCATGTGGGCGGTGATGATGATTGGCAATGGGTGAATCTACATGTCGGGCTTGAAAGTACCTTAAATATCGTGCACAACGAAATCAAATATAAAGCGCGAGTCGTAAAGGAGTTTGCGGATATTCCTGATATTAATTGTTTGCCACATCAATTGAATCAAGTGTTTATGAATTTGCTAGTCAATGCTGCCCATGCGATTGAAAAAGATGGCATTATTACCGTTCGTACCCGTTTGCAGGATTCAAAGGTATTAGTGGAAGTCAGTGATAATGGCAGCGGAATTTCACCTCAGCATTTGAATAAAATCTTCGACCCATTTTTTACGACCAAGCCCGTTGGAAAAGGAACCGGCTTGGGGCTTTCAGTATCGTATAACATCATTAAAAAACATAATGGCGAAATTCAGGTTATCAGTAAACCGGGCGAAGGGACTACGTTTAGAATTCTATTACCCATCAATAATGCAGCGGCATAAATACCTATGAACAGTGATGTACCGTCAAATGAAACCAGTCAACCCTCTATCATCTTATGTGTCGATGATGAGCTGAATATCCTGAAAGCATTATGGCGGCTATTTCATTCAAAAAAGTATAAAGTTCTCCTCGCGAGTTCGGGTGCTAAAGGCTTGGAACTACTGGCTAAGGAACCTATTGATCTGATTATTTCCGATATGCGCATGCCGGAAATGGACGGTGCAGAATTTCTAAGTCGAGCATTTCAACAAAATCCCAATACAATTCGAATTATGTTGACCGGTTATGCTGATTTGCAATCGACCATAGTGGCGGTGAATAGCGGTCGGATTTTCAGTTACTGTACAAAACCCTGGGATGATGAAGAGTTAAAGATCCTAGTCAAAAACGCCTTAGAACAAAAGCGTTTGCGCGAGGATCATGAACGATTAACGCGCTTGATACATCAAAAAAATAAACAACTAAAAGCCCTGAATGAATCCCTCGAAGTCAAAGTGGAACAGCGAACTCAGGAGTTAAGCAATACGTTGCAAAAGCTCGATCATGCCAACAGCACCCTAAAAAAACAATACACGGAATCTGTCAAAGCTTTTTCGCGGATTATAGAAATGCGTCCAGGCATTAAGAGCGGTCATTCAAAATTTATTGCCGAACACGCTCAATATGTCGGGCAAAAAATGCTTTTAGGTGATGAAGCTATTCGAGACTTGGTTTATGCGGGTTTGCTTTTGCAGATCGGCAAAATGACCTTACCAGAGGAATTACTTACTAAACCTTTTCATAACTTAACGTCACAGCAAAAACTTAATTATCAGCAACATGCAAATGAAGCTGTTTATTTGTTGAAAGGCTTGAGTCAATTAGAGGGAGCCGTCATTTTAATTCAACATCAATACGAACATTTCAATGGTTCAGGGACGCCGGGGCGATTGATCGCAAAAAAAATACCGCTTGGCTCGAGAATTTTGGCGGTTGTTCGGGACTATATCAGGTGTTTAGAAGGGTCGATGACCGGACAGGTGATGCCTGCCTCAAAAGCCCGAGAGCATTTGCAGAATTTCTGCATCAAAATATACGACCCAGAGGTTGTCGAGGTATTTTTAGACTATTTGGATAAAAGCGCAGCGGTCAATAATCGACCGGTGATTGAGATTCCGTTGATGAAATTACGGGCCGGTATGGAGATTGAAGACATTTCCTATGAAGGTAGGATCTATTTAAAAAATTGCATCATTGATGAGAACAAGCTAAAAAATGTGCTTAGCTTGTGGACCAAGGGCGGGGTTTCACCGTTGATTAGGATTCGTCTCGGGCAAGATGCTGTCGCGCCGTGATCCTCTACGGTGTCTTTACGGTTCATCCAATTTCAAATCGGCACTATCGATAATAATCGAGCCGTCAATTCCCCAATTGACTTTAGTAATACCGGGTTCTTCTTTTTCAAGCGCCATCAAAATAGCCTCTTGTTGATTCAAGATAACCCGTTGTTTTCGAACTTCGTCGGCCAGTGCTCGATTCTCCAACATGACGCGTCGATATTCCAGACCGCGTTTGACACCGTTGAGCAGTTCGAAATTATTCCAGGGTTTGCTGATAAAACGGAACACTTCGACATCATTTATGGCGTGTTGAGCGGTATTCAAATCAGCATAGCCGGTCAGAATCATGCGAATGGCGTCCGGCTGTAGCGCTCTAAAGAAGGTTAAAAACGCCACACCGTCCATCTCGGGCATTTTATAATCGGAAATAACGATGTCGAAGGTGGTTTCATGAGCCGCCAATAATGCCTCCTCACCCGAAGTAAACATTTCGACCTGATAGTGTTTCAGTAATCGGTTTAACGCCTGTAAGATATTTGGATCATCATCGACAAGCAAGATTTTATAAGCTTCAGTCGGGTAGGTATTAGACATGGGAGATGGTTCCAAAAAATGCAGATTGTAGAGAATTATCTATTTTCGGGCAAATATCGATATCTAACTTCAAGCTAAATACGGATGCTTGAGTTATTCGGTTTCGGCATCAAGTTGTTCGGTTAAGATTTTCTCCAGAGTAATTAATGCATTCGGATAATCATAGTTATCAATTTGAGTGCCCAAAAGGGTGCAGAATTCCTCATTGATCATTTGGGTCAGTTGTGGTGCTAATTTTCGCCAGGTTTCATTCGATTCAATATTGCCGGTGACCAATAATGCTTTGAGGCGCATGAACTGTAATTTGAGTTCGGCGATATCCAATATTTGAGTAGAGGCGGAACTGGTTTTTGGAAGAGGTTGTTGAAGATTAATTTCAGCGCACACTTCGGCCAGCATGGTTTTGAGCTCAGCCAGAGGCTTTTCGAGTTCACTTGCAGCAACACCATTATGAATCAGATGTTCCAATTCAAAGGCCATTTGGCGTAATGGTTCAGCGCCGAGTAAGCCGGAGATCGATTTTAAAGAATGCGCCGCTCGTTCAGCGGTCACCCGATCTTCCTTCTCAAGCGCGTTTTGCAGTCGGTTTGCGTCATCAGCATGCAAGTTGACAAATTTGAGCAACATACGTTGATAAGTTTCGAGATTTCCGGACCAATAATCCAAGCCGATCGCCATATCAATGTAACGTGAGGATGACCTTTCGGTCACGGTTGGGTAGCTTTCCGGTAATAAAGTCAATAATTCATGGTTGATATTGGCCGTGCTTTCGGGAAGCCAATGCGCTAAGGTGGTATACAAAAGATTGGGATTAACTGGTTTTGCGACATAATCATTCATCCCGGCTTCCATACAAAGCTTTCGATCGTCATCGAAGGCATTCGCCGTCATCGCGAGGATCGGTAGGAGCTTGCCGTTCGGTAATTGTCTAATCAGGCGAGTCGCTTCCAGGCCATCCATAATCGGCATCTGCATATCCATCAAGATCAAATCATAGCTATGATTAGCCATTTTCTCGACGGCTTCCTCGCCATTACTGGCAATGTCCACGACTAAACCAATCCGCTTTAACAACTGAGCAGCCACTTCTTGATTAATCTCATTATCCTCGACTAACAAAACACATGCGCCCATACGAATGCTTGTATTATTATCCAGCGGCGTTACCGTTTGTTCATTAGAGCCACGTTTTAAATAGACCTCA
The DNA here is from genome assembly GCA_947505105.1 of Methylococcaceae bacterium. Lineage (GTDB taxonomy): Bacteria > Pseudomonadota > Gammaproteobacteria > Methylococcales > Methylomonadaceae > SXIZ01. Next base: position 30,706 of record CANNKG010000022.1, read on the forward strand.
AACCAAAAAGTGCTGCCCTTACCTAGTACGCTATTGACACCGGCATCTCCGCCCATTAAGCGCGCTAAACGACGGCTGATGGCAAGGCCCAAGCCCGTCCCGCCGTATTTACGGGTTGTAGAGACTTCGGCTTGTTCAAAGGCTTCAAATAAGCGTTCTTGCTGATCGGTACTGATACCGATGCCGGTATCCTCGACGTCGAAACGAATACTGACAAAATTGGAATTTTCAGAGATAAGTTTGGCGCGTAAGGTGACACTCCCTTGGGACGTAAATTTGATCGCATTGCTCACATAGTTGATTAAAATTTGACCAAGTCTAAGTGGATCGCCCAGCAATGGTAAGTGTAACAACTGTGGGTCAATATCAATGACCGACTGCAACTGTTTCGCGGTAAAGCGTTCGGTCATCATATTGCACACATGGTCAAAGATTATTGGAATACTCAGCGGAATTTTTTCCAAGGTGAGTCGATCGACTTCGATTTTTGAGAGATCAAGAATATCGTTGATGATGCCGAGTAAATGTTTCGCAGCGGTTGCGATTTTTTTTAACATTTCGGTTTGGGAAGGCGTACTCATTTCACTGTCTAGTAAATGCGTAAAGCCAATGATCGCATTCATCGGAGTTCGAATTTCGTGACTCATGTTAGCCAGAAAACTACTTTTGGCACGACTGGCCGATTCTGCCTCTAGTTTGGCCTGTTCAAGTTCCGCCGTTCGAGATCTGACCAATTGTTCCAAATTCGCGCGGTAGGCTTCGAGTTCTTTGGCGACGCGTTTCTTTTCGGTAATATCCTCCATGATGGCGACATAATGGGTAATCAGTCCATTGGTTTGCCGTACTGAGGCAATCTGAGTCCAAATATATTGGGTTCGGCCATTTTTATGATGATCAATGAGTTCGCCCGACCATACCTGACCTTCAGCTAGTTGTTGCCAGATCTGCATGAATTTGCTTTGATCGGTATAGAGCGATTTTAAAATCGATGGCGTTTTACCGACGATTTCTTCACGACTGAAGCCGGTCATCTCACAAAACTCCAGATTGGCATACTCAATTTCAATATCCAGGTTAGTAATAATGACGCTATTTGGGCTTTGCTCCACTGCCAGCCAGAGCTTTCGCAAGTCGGTATCGGCTTTTTTGCGTGTGGTAATATCTCGCCAGACCACATGGATAAATTTTCTATCGTGCTCGACGATTAGCGTTAGTAATACTTCGGCAAAAAAATGTTCGCCATCGGCGCGGATATGTTCCCATTCAAATTCATGGGCGCCTTGTTTAATGGCAATATCAAGCATTTCTTTGGCTTTGATCGAGGATAATTGACCATCGGGCTGAAATTCCGGAGAAATGTCTATGGGTGTTTTACCTTTAAGGGTCTCCAGAGAGTCCATGTGCATCAATTCGAGGGAGGCCCGATTTGCATCAATAAAATAGCCATCTTCGAGTAGCAGAATCGCTTCTTTAGTTTCTTCAAATAACTTGCGAAAACGTCGTTCACTTTCGCGCAATTGTTCTTCAGCATCATGACGTTCGGTGATATCGGTCCAGATGATTGAAAAATAACGATGCCCGTCTAATTGAATGACTTTCAGGCTTTTATGCGCATATCTTAACGATCCGTCTTTACAGCGGAGTTGGGTATCGTACCGTGTTTCACCCGAGCGTAGCGCATGCTGCAGTTGTTGCGTATGGGTCCATGCATCGTCCCCATTGTGAACAGTCGACAATTTTAAGTCGGCAAACTCCTCTCGACTGTAACCGAGGCTTTCGCAAGCGGCATTGTTGAATTCAACAAAGTGCAGCGTATTAGCATCGACCAAGGTGATCGCATCCGCGGCTTGCGAAACGATGACTTTAAAAATTTCCTGACGTCTTTTAGCGTCTTCCTCATATTTTCGTCGCTCTATGATGCTGGCTAAGCGTTCTGCGACCCCTTCAAGCAGGATACGTTCTTCTTCAAAAAACGGCCCTTCAGCTCTTTCCGGACACGGTTGAAGGTAACCAACGGCGACTTTACCTAAGATATTGTGTTCCGATTTGATAAGTGACATTTGTTCGACAACTGGCGTACTGAAACCCGGTGAATAGAACTGCTCATCGCCCCACTCAATACGCGCCACAGTAAGCTCAGGATAAAACCAGCCCGAAGGTAGCGTGTCGACCGTTACTTGTAAAATGTCGACCAGCGGCGTTTGTAAATCTTCGCTAGCATGGAAAACGGTGGCAAGGCATTTTTGTTCTTTGATCCGCTCGCGGAGTGCATCCTGGATTTCACGCATTTCCGTGATGTCGTGAGCCACTCCCAGAATGCCAATGACATTTGCATTATCGTCATAAATAGGGGTCTTGCTGGTACGGTATAGCCCTTGGTAATTGTCATCTTTTAACGTCAAAATATCTTCGCTGATGAAAGTATGGCCTGCCTGCGCAACAATTGCATCTTGCCGACAAAATAAGTCAGCCAATTCTTGGTCGACAAAGTCATAATCTGTTTTGCCGATAATATTTTCTTCAGTCGTTCCGTACATGGATTCGAAGGTGCTATTACAAAAGCGAAACGTTCCTTGAGCATCCTTGAGCCAGACTAGATCCGGTAGCGTTCGAAGCAGGGTGCGTAACCATAAGCGTTCGATATTAAACTGTTCAGCATCGTGCTGGGTTTTCTGATGTGCTTCACGCAATTTTAGATGGTAATGACTTAAGATGATCAATAGTGCGATGATCGTAACGGACAAACCGATTAAAATCATAATGATCAATTGATGATCGCGCCAGATCTGCATTAGGCTGATCGGGTTTTCTTTTTCAGAGGGTGGCAGCTGAAGCGCCCGAGAAACTTGGCGAACCGGTTCATAGTCAAATGGCAGCGTAAAGCCGTAAATACCGATGGTTTTGGAGGTTTCGCTGTCGCTAGGCAATTCCAACAGTGCGGCGGTAAATTGCTGAAGCGTTGTCGCTTGGACATTGATCATCCAAAAAAACAGCGCGATTGTCATCATCAGGCGCTCAAACACAATCATTCAGTTTCCCCCGGTAAATAATATGCCGACAGCGTTCCGAATAAGCCTACGACTATAGTCGCCGAGCTTATCCGAATAAATTTACGACGACTAATATCCAAGAGGCTATCAAGGTCGCACACTGGATATTTTGCATGTTCAGGTATGTGAAGAATTGTATAAATTTCTGAGATGGAGATGGGTTTCTACACTTGCCACAGTAGCCTGCACGTATATTACTATTGTGATATTTTGCAACATTTACAGAACAAAAAATAGCTGAATTTGTTATTTAAGGTTATTTCATTTTTGCGTGGAATAATTGCACATAATTTGCAATTATATAACTTCAATATTGCATAAATAGGTAACGCTAATGATCGAGGGAAATTACCCCAATCCCCATAACCCTAAAGAACTGACAATAATTAACCCGCCGCCTATCCAGCGTTTGAATAATTGATCTTTGCGCATAATGACATCATGCGCCTTCAAGCCAAGCACATGACCAATAGCGGCAACCGGAAGTAGTTTTAAAGCGGCAAAAAAATGCAAAGGAACTGAAAAAGAAATAAACGTCATCATTTTGATGCTGACAAGAATGAACCATAACACGAACAGGGTATCGCGCAATTGTTCCTTGCTGACGTTGCGCATATAAACGGCGACCATTAACGGCGCCCCGGTTAGTGACGTGCCTGCGATATAGCCTCCGAGAACCAGCAAGACTTTATCGACCCAGTTGCGTTGGCTGTGGATGCTGCGGTTCAATAGCCACATCAGACCATAAAACAGCGTAATTGAATAAATGAACAGATTGAGCCATAAAATCGGCAAATTGATCAAGCCGAATACCCCGACAATGGCTGGCGGAATAATATATAGGGACGAGCGTTTAAGATAGGTCCAGTCCACGTTATGCAAGCGGGTGCGCAAGGTCAGAGCGGAGAAAAATAATAAATGTACGCTGATAATCGGCAGCCATAAACGCGGATCATCAACGACGAATAGCATTAACGGCAAACCAAGTGCCGCGCCGCCGAAACCAAGTCCGGTCCTGACAAAACCTGTCCAAACGAACAGCAAGGCGGTCGCCAAATTTAATGAGATCGGTAAGTCTAAGGGTAATAAAAAACTTAAGTTCATGGTCGGATAGTGAGGCTTTGCATAAGCTTTGTCAATGCCGAGCTAATGGTCGATTTTGAGGCGAAAAAAAGGCCCGATCACGGGCCTTTTTTACTTGTCGCTTAATTTAAAAATTTAGTTTTTAGATTTATCGACGATTTGATTCGCTTTAATCCATGGCATCATGCTACGTAATTTAGCGCCGACAACTTCAATTGGATGCTCGGCATTTAAACGGCGTTTCGCGGTCATTTCAGGATAGTTGGTTTGACCTTCCATGATGAAACGTTTTGCATAATCGCCGGTTTGAATGTTTTTGAGTGCTTCGCGCATTGCCCAACGGCTTTCTTCGTTGATTACGCGTGGGCCGGTCACATATTCACCATACTCGGCGTTGTTCGAGATTGAGTAGTTCATGTTGGCAATGCCGCCTTCATACATCAAATCCACGATCAATTTCAATTCGTGTAAACATTCAAAATAGGCCATTTCAGGCGCATAACCTGCTTCAACCAAGGTTTCGAAACCGGCTTTAATCAACTCGACCGCGCCACCGCATAATACTGCTTGTTCACCGAATAAATCGGTTTCAGCTTCGTCGCGGAAGGTTGTTTCAATAATGCCTGAACGTCCACCACCAATTGCTGAAGCGTAAGACAAGCAAATGGCTTTGGCTTTGCCGGAAGAGTCTTGATGAATTGCAATTAAATCTGGAACGCCGCCGCCACGAACGAATTCTGAACGGACCGTATGGCCCGGTGCTTTTGGAGCGATCATAATTACGTCAAGATCCTTGCGTGGTACGACTTGGTTGTACAAAATAGAAAAGCCGTGAGCGAACGCCAAGGCAGCGCCTTGTTTGATGTTCGGCTCGATTTCGGCTTTATATAATTGTGACTGAAATTCGTCCGGAGTCAGAATCATCACTACGTCGGCACCTGCAACAGCTTCGGCAACTTCTTTAACAGTGAGGCCTGACGCTTGGGCTTTGGCAACTGACGCGGAACCGGCACGCAAGCCAACGACAACATCGACGCCGGATTCTTTTAAGTTGAGGGCATGGGCGTGACCTTGGGAACCGTAACCAATGATCGCAACTTTTTTAGCTTTGATAATTGAAAGATCAGCGTCTTTATCGTAATAAACTTGCATGGTTTTTCCTGTGTTTTAAGGGTATTGTAGGGAATTATTATAATTAAGTTAAGGTATTTGGCGTTTACAAATGCAGGCCTTTCTCGCCTCTTGAAATACCGATGGGACCTGAACGCACCACTTCGATTAAATGCGCAGGATCAAGCGTACTCATGAAGGCGTCGAGCTTGTCGGTGGAACCGGTCATCTCGATCACATAGCTGGTTGAGGTGACGTCAATGATTTTGCCGCGAAAAATATCCACCAAACGTTTGAGTTCTTCGCGGGTGTGTTCGGTCGCCTTGACTTTAATCAGCATCAGCTCGCGCTCAATATGCACCGATTCGGCCAGATCGATCAATTTCACGACATCAATCAATTTGTTCAATTGCTTGGTAATTTGCTCAATGATCTCTTCGCTGCCGCAGGTCACCAAGGTCATTCTCGACAAGCTCGGATCTTCGGTTGGGGCGACAGTCAAAGATTGAATGTTGTACCCGCGCGCCGAAAACAAGCCGGCAACTCTCGACAAGGCGCCCGATTCATTTTCAATCAAAATTGCAATCATGTGTCTCATTAGGCAAGCTCCCTGTCAGTAAGTGTTCCTGGGGCAACGCGCAGTTTCATGTCGTGATGCGCTTTACCGGCTTCAATCATTGGATAAACGTTTTCGGTGCGATCGGTCATAAAGTCGATAAACACAGTACGATCCTTCAAGGCAAAGGCGGCTTCCAAGGTCGGGCGCACATCTTCGGGTTTTTCAATACGCATGCCGACATGACCGTAAGCTTCAGCTAGTTTCACGAAATCCGGTATAGTATCCATATAAGAATGTGAATAGCGGCTTTCATACGAAAATTCCTGCCATTGGCGAACCATACCCATATAGCGGTTGTTCAGATTGATGATCTTGATCGGCGTTTTGTATTGCAGGGCGGTTGATAATTCCTGAATACACATCTGAATGCTGGCTTCGCCAGTAACGCAGGCGACTTCGGTATCTGGGAACGCCAGTTTGACGCCGATTGCCGCTGGCAAGCCAAAGCCCATCGTGCCTAAACCGCCCGAATTAATCCAGCGCCGTGGTTTATCAAACGGATAATACTGTGCTGCCCACATTTGATGTTGACCGACATCTGAGGTGATAATCGCATCACCTTTAGTCACCTGATATAACTGTTCGATCACATATTGAGGCTTAATCAAGTTTGACTCACGATCATATTCGAGACAGTTGACGGCACGCCATTGATTTATCTGATTCCACCAAGCTTCCAAGGCTTTTTTATTGGGGCGTTTTTTGCCTTCTTCCAGTAATTCGATCATGTGTTCAAGGACGGGTTTCACTTCACCGACAATCGGCACGTCGACTTTAACAGTTTTCGAAATCGACGCAGGATCGACATCGATATGAATCACTTGCGCGTATGGACAAAATTCGGTCAATTTGCCGGTGACTCGGTCATCGAAACGTGCGCCAATCGCAATGATCAGATCGCTTTCGTGCATCGCCATATTGGCTTCATAGGTGCCGTGCATACCCAGCATACCGACAAATTGCGGATCGGTGCCGGGATAAGCACCAAGACCCATCAAGGTATTGGTAATCGGATATTCCAGCATGCGGGTGAATTTAATCAGTTCCTCGCTGGCATTACCTAAAATAACTCCGCCACCAGAGTAAATAATTGGTCGTTGAGCATTCACCAACAAATCGATCGCGCGTTTGATTTGACCCTTATGGCCTTGAACCGCAGGGTTATATGAGCGCATTGAGACTTTCTTCGGGTATTTGAACGGGACTTTCACCAATGGACTCGTAATGTCTTTTGGAATATCGACAACGACGGGGCCAGGACGACCGGTCGTCGCAATATAAAAAGCCTTTTTAATAGTTTCGGCAAGTTGGTTGACATCCTTGACTAAAAAATTATGTTTGACGCACGGACGCGTAATGCCGACCATGTCAACTTCCTGGAAAGCATCGCTACCGATTACCGGTAAAGAAACTTGACCTGAAATAATCACCATCGGAATCGAATCCATATAAGCCGTGGCGATACCGGTAACTGCGTTAGTGGCGCCAGGCCCGGAGGTAACCAGCACGACACCGGGTTTGCCGGTGGCGCGAGCATAAGCGTCGGCTGCATGGGTTGCGCCTTGCTCATGTCTGACTAGAATGTGTTTGACATCGTCCTGTTGAAAAATTGCATCATAAAGATGCAATACTGCGCCACCAGGATAGCCAAATAAGAATTCCACGCCTTCTTCTTTAAGGCTCTGCATAACAATCTGTGCGCCGTTGAGTTCCACGCTACTACCTCAATTTATGTGTCGATCGGCTGTTGCGAAACCGATATTAGGGGGGCTTGGTTACATTTGATCCCAAAGGAATCCAAATATATTAAAAAACTGAATAAAGTAATAGTTTTGGCGGTTGACGTCAAGCATAAATCATGATTATTAAACTAAGCTTCAGACGCTATTGGTTATATGATCTAAATACACAATTTCAAGTCCATATTGTATTAACAGACAAGGTAACAGATGTCAGTTAACTCTTGATCTGTAAGGACTGAATAGCTGGTTTTTTATCCAATAAAATCAAACTGCTGACTAAAGACAGCAAAATCTTTTCGATATATTTCTACCACGGGTAGGGCCAGATCAGCTGTTTTTAGACCACGCTCTCGTAGCGATTCGATTTCTACATAAAGCTGCTGGATATCGTAGATGGCAAGGGCATTAAAAATAGCTAGGGTATCTTTTAAGCCATAATGTTGCGCTTGTTGTTGTTTTTTTAACTGGAAGACCCCATTATCTAGAAACAGTAAGCTGACCTTTTGATCAAACGCCGCTGTCGTTAAAATCACATCCAATTGCTCTTGCAGCTTGATACCACTGTGAGGTAGTTGGCGCATCACAAATAAAAAGCGTTTCATGTCAATTTAACCGAAGACTATGAATCGGTCGGCCAGTAAATTGGCCTCGATTAATTGACCTAAGCCAGAGATTCTGAAGCCTTGGGCGAGATCATCATCCGCTTTGTGCCGCTGTTTTGCTTCGTCGGCGCATAATAATCCTCTGCGCTGAGCGGCTGATATACACACGACTAAATCAAGCGCATAATCCTGAACCAATTTTTGCCAGCATGCGGTGTATTGCCATTCATCATCCGGCGGCAGTGCGTGGGCAAAGGCGTGGTAAACACCTTCCTGATAAAAAAATACGCGAATCACTTCATGGCCCAAATGCAACGCGGTTTTAACAAATTGGTAAGCAGTATGGCTAGTATGCGTTTGATTGGGGCTGCAATTTATCTGAATCGCGAACTTCATGTGCGTCAATTTGTCATAAGAGGATGATAACTAATTCAGTTATTATAATGAACCAGGATGTAATTAAACATGTCTGGTAGCGTTTTTTAGAAATTTTTGTGTGTTATATGATGAAATCGAATGTAAGTGCGATTGCTTTGGCTGCATTGTTAATGTTTTATCCGCACGTTCAACAAGCAGATGAACTTGGAAAAATTGAATTGCCCGATATGGGCGATTCTTCAGGCACCTTACTCTCTCCAGCCCAGGAGCAGGAATTAGGGGGAGAGTTTTTTCGTCAGCTACATACCCAAGTCGAAGTCAATCAAGACCCCGAAATTCAGCGTTATATTGAATCAATAGGCAAGGCTTTAGTCGCGAATAGTGATAATCCTGCCTATCCATTTCATTTTTTCGTGGTCACCGATAATTCAATTAATGCGTTCGCAGGACCTGGCGGCTATATTGGCGTCAATTCGGGGCTCATTTTATTAACCGAAGCCGAAAGCGAACTGGCCTCGGTCATGGCGCACGAAATTGCCCACGTCACTCAACGACATTTGTATCGCGCGGCGGAAGCGGCTGGGAGAATGACCTTGCCGACAATGGCGGCAACCTTAGCCGCCATTCTAATCGGTTCACAAGCTCCAGCGTTGGGGCAGGCGGCGATTATGGCAGTGCAGGCAGGTAGTGTTCAGTTTCAGATCGACTTTACCCGTGACAACGAACAAGAAGCAGACCGAGTGGGTATGCAGACACTTTCTAAGTCAAATTATGATCCCCGTAGCATGCCCACCTTCTTTGAACGATTACAACAGTCCACTCGTTTTTACGGCAAGAATGTCCCCGAGTTCTTAAGAACTCACCCGGTCACCGAATCGCGAATTTCCGATACCCGCGGACGGGCAGACACTTATCCGTATCGCCAATATTCCAGCTCAATGGATTTTCAATTGGCCAAAACCAAATTGCAAGTGCTCAACAGCACCGATGACAGCATTTCGGCAACCTTTCAAAAACTTTCTTCCCAAGGAACTACCGATCAGCGAGCTGTGGCACGTTATGGAAGTGCTTTGCTGGCATTAAAAGCCCAACGATTTGATCAAGCCGAGAAAATGCTGCAAGAATTATGTAAGGAATATCCAGGACAGGAGCAATTTCCATTAGCGCTGGCTAAAAAATTCGTCGAAGCCAATGAATTGCCAAAAGCACTTGCGTTACTTAATACGACGCAGCAGCGATTTCCTGATAATGAAGCCATTAAATATGAATATATTTCAGTGCTATTGAAGTCTGGACAAGCTGAAGCAGCACGTAAACTATTGCAACCGATATTGAAATCCCGCCCTCAACCACGCAATTTTAAACTGATGGCGCAAGCGTATGGGGATTCGGGTCAGCAGGCTGAAGCGCATCGTTATCTGGCTGAGTTTTACTATGCAACGGGACAGACCCAAGCGGCAATTATGCAAATTGGCTTGGCTAAACAAGCTAAAGATCTCAATTTTTATTTGTCGAGTATCCTGGAAGATCGCTTACGATTTTTCATTACCGAGGAACAAGAGCGTAGAAAGAATTAATTTAGCGGGTTGAAACTGAACGGTGGCTGAACAAAACGGCATTACTTGCCGGTGAATTTAATATATTTTGCACCGCATTATTTTTATAAGTTTCTGATTATTAAATACTTACTTCTTCAATTACAGTTTTTTCCACTAAAAATTATTTTTTTGTATAGACGTTCATTAAAAGTTCATTTAGAATTCGCCCAGCTTTTAGGGAATGAGGCAACGATCAATAAAATCGTTTTAGAGGAGTGATAGCTTATAAATAGTTATCGAAAAAATAATAATAACAATAAATAACAATAATAATATTTAGAAAAAATAACAATAATAATATTTAGAAAAAATAACAATAATAAAATTAGTCCCTAGTTCGCACTTTGCGATTAGATTGGGTATGACGCATTAAAAATATATACAAACCCACTTTATAGTGGGTTTTTTATTGCCTAAAATTTTGGCTCTTCCGTATTTCTCGTGGTAAACCACAATATCTAGTACTCAGTCAATCTTATAATTTTGGATGGGAATATTTATTAATCGAAATTCAGGCCACCAAATAATCAACATGACTTTATTTTTTAATTTAAGTCACTTTTCCAGCTATTTTGACGAAAAATTGCAATATACACATTGCAATCCAAGTAAGTTCCCCGTCTTTATGCTGCAGCCACACCTATCCGGTAATTGTCATTAAAATTTGGTTTAAACGAACCATGTTGATGCCCTATGGCAAAAGCCAACAAATGTAGGGCGGCAGGCACCATTTGCATCATGGAATTGTTTCGCCATAGAATCGTGCCCATCACAAGCATCTCCGCATTGCACCGCGTGGTCACGATACCGTTTTGCATTGCAGCAATGTTTCGCGTGGGCAGAAAAGCGTTGCCCACCGGGCTTATTAGGTAACGTTATGTTTAGCTATCAGTGAGCAATTAGCTAAAACTTAAAGTGGCGGATTCAACTCCGAAGTGCAATCGCCAATAATAGGATATTACTCATGGTTCGCCCATTTTGACACTCAGTTTTCCTAATTCCGGCGTAAGTCCCAAGTAGGTTTCCGCCGAAAATCCTATCAATGCCAGAATCCTTATTTGCACATCCGTTAACGGCGTCATGCA
>CANNKG010000023.1 GCA_947505105.1 Methylococcaceae bacterium
ATGTGGAATGCCCTTTTCACCGGCATTTTGATACATTTCATCAACTTCTGTCACGGTATCTAGCAGAGGTGTTCGTATGCACGCATCAGCCGCAAAGCCTTGCAGTTTATGGCGGCGCTCAAGTAAATGTGAGCGATCCAGATGCAGTTCCTGTGACAAATGTAACGTTGATGTGCCTTGCGCAATTCCTTGTAAAATACGAATAATCACTGAACACTTTTGATGCGTCCCTTGCCAGACCGTGTTAGTAAACAGGTTAAAAAAATGTCCATTTTTACATTCGTAACATAAAATCGGCGCGCGATCCCTTCTGTGGAGTTTCGAGTTGTGTAATGAACATTGACATTTTGGACAATGCAGGCTCATTGGGTGCAGTACTATTTCTAAGGCATCGTAGCATTTCTGTTCATCAAGCAAATCTACCAATGAAAAAATAATCATTTTTGCGACTCCATCAAAATAGCTGTCTGATTGAGTGCATTATTAACCCTAGACGACAAATTTAAAATACTGCCACACGATTCGCTTCATGAGCCGTGATCTTTTAATACAGTGGTTCCCGATAGAACATCAGGATGATACCGATTTGAAACAGTGCTGTGACTGAGATAAAGCCAGCAATATCTTTACCTGGACGATCCAGTTTTAATTCCAGCCAGCGACCGCTGGCTAAAATCAACGAAAAAATCCCCATCGTAGTGTGTCCGACTTGAATTAAAAAAGCACTTTTGGCCTGGAAGCCGACATGTGAATGCGTTAATAACATTAAACCACCAAAAGCCGCTAATACCGGAAAAATGAAGGGAAGTTTTGATTCCGGATCTTTAGTTACTCGCGCCGAAATTTCGATAACACCAAGCACGAACACCAATAACGTGGCGATACGATGCTGCAAGACTTCGCCGTTATTAAAAGTGCTTTCCCAAAAACCGATCGGGCCTAAAGGCCAAGTTTCAGCATCGCTGCGGAAAAACAGAAAAATTCCCAATGCAATAAAGCCAATCGGCCAAAATTTGCTATACGCGACTAATTTATTTAATGGGCTAAATGGCGCAGGCAATGGTTTGAGATAAGAAAGCATTGCGAAGAAGCTCATCGTCGTTAGAAAGATGCCCGCAATGTTATGGTTATAATTTGACCATTCGGTTGCGGCGATTGAAGGCACTTGGTTAATAATTGCCACACGTCCTGCTTCGCCTGCAATCAAAGCGGTATGGCTAGGTGAATTTGTTTGAGGAATCTGCGGAGCAAAGGTCGCGAAGACTTCTTGCCAACTGGCCGTCAATGTTGGAATGTCAATCGCGGGTGGCTGGGAAGCAAGACTGGCGGCGGTAAACAGTAGAGTAATTAACACCAGCGCTTCAGCTTCAATGTAATAGGGTACTCGATGATTCAAAGGATACATATTGCCGGACAAACCATATTGAGTGACTGCGTTCTTATTGAGGAAGGCAAACCCCAAAGCAAGCGATAATAAAATTATTTTAACGAGTAATAAATTACCGTAACCGGTGCCGATGAAGCCATTCCATGAATCGATATACTGGAAGGCGATCGGAGTGCCTGAAATAATAATCATCGCTACTGAAATTTTGCCGAAGGTTGAAAACTTCTTTAATAACGTAGGCCATAATTGTTCAGGGATGTGTTGTTTGTTCTTTAGCATCCAGATATTAACTAACTGAAATACTCCGCCAATCCAGGCGGCTGCGAAGACCTGATGCAGCAAGGTTAAACTCATCAGGATAGCCTGATTTTCGAACCGACCGGCAGCATGTACCAGCCAAGCGCCCGAAATGATCATCGGCAGCGCAACGATTCCAGCCCGATACCAGTGCTGTTTGGATGCCGGCTGTTTGCTCAAAAAATAATGGCAATAAAATGCCAGCACCAAAGTAAGAAAGGTACGAATAATACCGCCAACAAATTGAGTTGTTTCGGCAAATTCCGGAAATGGCCAGCGATCTAGTACCGCAGTCATCAACCAGACTTTGAGGACAATCTTAAAAAATTGGGCAAAGGCGAGGACGAAGGCCCCTTTAGTGATCAACTTAACCGTCGAATTTAATAATGCGTCATTGTAATTGGTCACTGTCTGCCATGGACGTAATACTAACAATCCCCATAGCAGCCCGCCCACGACAAGGGCGTAACATATCAAAGCAAATCCACCAATCAGGGAGTCCAGAAAATCAGCAATTCCAGCCATGAGTCAACCTATTGTGTTTGAGATGAAGGTGAAGTTAAGGCAGCAGGACTCGCATTCACTTGAGCGACAGTAAAATGGATAACATCTTCGGTTAAATGACCATCTGCTGCGAAAACTTTAAATTTAAGCGCGTATTTTCCGGGCTCGAGGGCAGGCATATTAATGCTGATGACGCCTTGTTGCTTACCCTTGGCAAAGGTGAGCGGTTCTTGTCTGTCACCGGCTCGAACTAAAAAAACTTGGGATAAGCCGAGTTCTATTTTTGAATTAAACGTTAAACTCACAACCTCGGGTTGATTAGGATGAACTGGTGACAGTTTTAATGAATGATCGGTGACGACCGCATGGGCGAAGACTCCGACAGACTGGCACATCATCAACAAAAAAAAGCTTATCTGAAATATATTTTTCATACCCATTCTTATGGTTCTTTATCGCATGAATTAAAATACAATCAGCCTCGATTCTATTCTAAGATGGTTAAAAATTAAGAGTAAAACCAGTGCTGATCAGGCAGCATGGAAGTCTAAACGAATACCACATGAATTTGAAGAGTTTTCTAAGCAAATGAAAAAAATTCATAACGCCTTTGCTCTCGAATTATCAAGGAAGATATTCTGACTGAAACTCTCGGCGAGCTGTTTACTATATGCCTTGCAACATTCTGGAAGTCACAGTTAGAATTGGGCAGAACATCACCGTAGGTAAAAGCGGACTCATTACCGAGGCGATGAACATGAAAACCGAGATTACCGCACTGATCAATCTGGATGAAATCTTGATTGAATCATGATTGACCCCGTTTAACACTCAATGGAACTTTATGCCGGAAAATATATCCCGAACCGCAGATAACATCAGCATTGCTGACGCTGCACAGCTTTTACGAGAGGGTCGTCTGGTTGCCTTCCCAACCGAAACTGTCTATGGTCTCGGCGCTGATGCCAGTAATGTTGAAGCGGTCAAAGGGATTTTTAGGGCTAAAGGCCGCCCGGCGGATCATCCGTTGATTGTGCATATTCCAGAGAGCGCCAAGCTCTCGGACTGGGCAGAAAACATCCCGGAAGTGGCTTACATACTTGCGGAACATTTCTGGCCTGGTCCCCTAGCGATGATTCTACCCAAAAAAACCACCGTTCCTTTGGAAGTCACTGGTGGCCAAAATACGGTTGCTCTGCGCATACCAAATCATCCAATTGCACTGAAACTCTTGCAAGCTTTCGGCGGTGGCATTGCCGCGCCTTCTGCCAATCGCTATTGCCGAATCAGTCCGACGACGGCTCAACATGTCCTGGAAGAACTTGGCAATGCCGTGGATTTGATTCTTGATGGCGGTGCGTGTTCAGTCGGCGTAGAATCAACCATTATCGATCTCACCAGCTCTCCGCCAAGACTATTGAGACCGGGGCACATCAGTTATCAGGAGCTTGAAGCGGTTTTACAAAGTCCAGTCGCTGTTCCGGAAATATTGTCTGGCACACCGAGCATTGACCCCGGCAGTCCGCGAGCACCGGGCATGATGGCTTTGCACTATGCCCCAGAAACCAAAACCTGGCTTTGTAGTTCAGAAACGATAGGAATCATTGCCAAACAACTACAATTATCAAATCAACACCTTGGCCTACTGCGCTATCGAACGTTAATTCCCGATTCGCCAAACATCACGCAATTGACACTGCCTGAACAACCCGATACTTATGCTCAAGGTCTATATGCGGCTTTGCGGCAGCTTGACGAGCTACAATTGGATATATTGCTGATTGAACGTCCACCGCTTATTGAGGCTTGGCGTGCCGTTAATGATCGTTTGAATAAGGCGGCCACGCTGATTGAATAATACGATTACATGGCCGGCCTGATATCAAAAGCCACACACACTCGTTCCTGATCTGATTGAAACGGAATGGTGCGATGGAACAGTGATGAAGGAAACAATACTAAATCTCCAACCTGTTGGTCGACGATTTTGCTCGGAAAATTATCATGCAGACGAGGGTAATCGTCGCCATCGGTACTATATTCAAAACTGCCCTCATGAGCATTTTGCTTATCCGGTAATTTCAAGTAGACACAACCGCTAATCCAACCTTCTTCATGGATATGCGATGTTAAATGCCCCCCCTGATTCATCCGCAAATACCAGGAGCTTGCAAACTCAAGATCGTCAGGAAAATTTGCAATCAATGCACAATCACTTCCCACAAAACGCTGGCGGTAGGCCAATACTTTGTTTCGAATTAATGAAGCAAGTTTCTGAAAAGATGCTTCAGAACGTTGCAACAAATTTCCCGCAGATTGCATTCCATAATAAAGCCGTCCCTGTTTCCGCTCCGCAATCGCTAAATGTTGAATATCATTCAACAAGGCCGCCAGCAACAGACTATCGACTTCGGCCAGTTCATCGATTCTGGTATGTTCGACATAAGCCATCGGCTCTTTACAAAAATTGTAGGCGTTATCGATCTGAAAATTAGTCGCGTAATGCGTAGATAATGCTCCGAGCAACACCGAAGTATGCGTTTCGTGCTGCGTCATCTGATCAAGTCTTTGTTTAAAGATCTCAAACTGGCGAGTTTTATAAAAACACTGCAATGCTCGATAAGGCGCATCGGCAAACGTCGAACGCTCAAAATAAGGAATCGCATCTAAGAGTTGATCGGCCAAACACAAAAATTCGCCCATATTATAATTTGCGCGCCCATGATCTGCTTGTGCTGCCAAAGCCTGCTGATAACAGCGAATCGCTTCGTCCATCTCGCCGCGATCACGTAAGGTTTCACCCAGATTATTCCAGGCATCGGCAAACTGCGGGTCGAGTCGAACGGCTTCTTGAAAGGCATGTAAGGCATCTTCATGTTCACCTTGATCGTGCAAGGTGGTACCAAGGTTGAAATACCCGCGTGCATCGGGTTTCAAGGCAAGCGCATTTCGATAACATTGCTCTGCTTCATCGAGTAGACCTTGCAATTGAAGCACAGCTCCAAGATTTCCAAGTGCCTCGAAAAAAACCGGCTCAATCTTCAAGGCCTCTCGGTAATGATATGCAGCCTCTTGCAATGAATTACGCGCCTGTAACAAAATACCTAGATTAAAATGGGCAACCGTGAAATCAGGTTTAAGCTGCAACGCTTTGCGATAACTCGCGATTGCTTGTGCAGCGTCACCTAGTTCGGTGAAGAGTGCTGCAACATTGAAATGAATTTCCGGAATACGCGGATTGAAAACCAGCATGTTTTGAAAACTTTCAACTGCTTCACGATATTTTCCTTGTCTCTGCTGACAAATTCCCAACAGATTATAAAGACCTAATGCCTTGGGATATTGCACCAGCATGGGTTGAATTTTTGCCTCGGCTTGGATTAACAGACCAGATTGCATCAATTGCTGCACACTTTGAATTTCTGCCTGAGATGGCTGAAGCATCTGTTTGGGGGGTAGGTTCATTAAAATCACCTCGTTTTGAAAAGTTACCAGAATTCTAACATAAGGCTTTCAGTAGAAAATCAGCTTAACCCATTGAGATTCCGTATTGAAATAATCAGGATATTCATCATTGGAACTTGTAATTTTACTATCTATGACTAATCTTAATCTTATGATCTGTTCACAAAATTACATTTGGCTTGCATCTTAGGTATATCAACAAGTAAACCGTCGCTACGAACCAACTAAAGCTTAATTAAATATAAAGCTTCGATAATTTTCAACTAAACGGCATGTTATTACTCTTGAAATAATAAAAATTAGTTAAATGATTATCAAAAACAATATCAATTGTTGATCGTCTTATTCTTTAGAAAATTGTGAGTACTTAATTTTTTAAATTTTTGTTGCAGGCGAATCAGGCGTATACAGGCGATTGAGATGAGTCATCGGGCGGACAATCTCAATACGAATTTTCTACAGATATCAGGTTGGTGAACTTTTTTGGGGGCGCGAATGACAATTAATGCTTATTGGATGCAAATTGGTGGATGCGGGGGAGATAGCCTCTCATTTATGAATGTCGAATCGCCTAATATCGATGAATTATTTAGATCGCTTGACATCAATTTGTTGTGGCATCCTTCTTTATCTAATCAATCCGCTAAGGCACATGATCAACTTGTGAACGATATCCTGAGTGACCAACTGAAAATGGATATTTTTATTGTCGAGGGTAGTGTGATACAAGGCCCTGCCGGCTCCGGACTATTCGATACCCGTAATGACATACCGACGAAAGATCTGGTTTATGCCCTCGCTCAACATGCCGAAATTGTGGTAGCAGTAGGCACCTGCGCGGCGTTTGGAGGATTCGGCGTAGACGACATCATTGAATCAACCGGTTTACAATTTTGTAAAAGTAATAAAGGTGGGTTATTGGGAGCAGCTTTTACCGCACGCTCAGGTCAGCCCGTGATTAATCTGGCAGGTTGTCCGTGTCATCATGACATTATTGCCGGCACCTTTAATGCGATCGGGAACAACATTCCGCTCTTACTCGACGACTTCAATCGACCTCAAGAATGGTATATGACACTCGTACACCAAGGGTGTACGCGCAATGAATATCATGAATATCGTGTTGAAGAAGATGATTTCGGTGAAAAGGGTTGCTTATTTTTTCATTTAGGATGTGAAGGTCCGTTAGTTTCCGGTATCTGTAATACCAAACTGTGGAATCAACATTCATCTAAAACGCGTGCGGGCGTTCCCTGTTTCGGTTGTACCTCACCTGACTTTCCAAAACAGACTCCCTTCTTTGAAACTAACAGCATCGTGGGAGTTCCGGTCAAGTTACCTTCAGGTGTTGATCGAGCTCATTACATGGTTTATAAAGACATGGCCGCAGCGGCAGCCCCAAAACGACTTAAGCACAAAGGATAACGTAATGATCTCAGAATCTAAAATCATTCATTTACCCTTTAATCGGGTAGAAGGCGACCTCGAAATCACTCTTGAAATTACCGACGGTCAAATCAGTCGAGCCTGGAGTAAAGGCACCATGTTTCGTGGATTTGAACGAATGATGCAAGGCAGGGCGGCTCTGGATGGTTTGGTCATTACACTTCGCATTTGCGGCATTTGCAGCCTAACGCACTTAAGTGCTGCAGTTGAGGCATTGGAAGCTATTGCCGAGATAAAACCGCCGGATAATGCGCGACGCTTACGCAATCTTGCGCTAATGGCTGAAACCATTCAAAGCGATATGCGTCAATCCATGCTAATGTTTCTTGTCGATTTTGCTAATCCAGAAAGCTATCGACATCATCCTTTAAGTCTCGAAGCCTTTAATCGATACACACCCTTATCGGGAACCTCGGCGCTTAGTGCTATAAAGGAAACCAAAAAATTACTCGGCGTAGTGGCTCTGATCGGCGGGCAATGGCCGCATACCTCCTTTATGGTACCTGGAGGAGTCACTTGTCAGTTGAATCTAACGGATGCGCTGAAATGTCGCTCAATTTTGACGCATTTCCAATCTTGGTTTGAAACATCTGTCCTCGGCTGTTCGATTGATCGCTGGCTGGCGATCGATTCATTGGAAGCACTAAATGTCTGGCTAGATGAAGACCCAGCACACCAACGAGGAGACGTCGGTTTTTTCATTCGTTTTGCCAGACTAGCCGGTTTAGATAAGATCGGTCGTGGTTATAACAACTTCATCTCCTATGGTAGTCATCCGCTCCCTAGCGAAAATATAGCCACGGGAACAGCGCAACGATTATATCCTTCCGGTTTCGCGCAAGGAACTCAAATAATGCCCCTGGACCTAACCCAGATCCAGGAAGATGTATCGTATAGCTGGTATCAGCAAGAGCAACCATCAATTCATCCTTATCAAGGGCAAACTACCCCTCTTTTCGATGATGAAAACAACGCTCGCTATTCATGGGTTAAAGCACCGCGCTATGGCGGAATTCCCGCTGAAACAGGCCCCTTAGCCGAAAAAATCATCGGTAAAGATCCATTATTTACGAATTTAATTGATCAATTAGGCGCAAACGTCTTGACGCGACAATTGGCTCGTTTAACCAGACCCGCTAATTATTTACCGATTATGCACCAATGGCTCAATGAAGTTCTTAAAAATCCCGGTGCCGAATTTTATCGACCATTTGTTGAAATTCCCGATGGCCAAGGTGCTGGTTTAGTGCAAGCTGCTCGTGGAGCATTAGGTCATTGGGTGACGGTAGAGAATGAAACCATCAAAAATTACCAAGTCATCACTCCAACGGCCTGGAATGGCTCGCCTCGAGATAGTGCCGACATGCCCGGTGCCTGGGAACAAGCTTTACAAGGGACACACATTCTCAATGTGGAACATCCTATCGAAGCAGGACATGTCATTCGCTCATTCGATCCGTGCTTGGTGTGCGCGGTTCATACCGTCTACAAGGGTAAAACCGTAGGTAAAATGCGTCTAGGCTAAGGTCAATGAACTGGACGGTTATAGGTATCGGTAATCGCTTTTTAAGCGGAGACGCTGCGGGAATATTAGTTTATCAGGAATTGCAACAGCGCATATTGCCTGACAACGTCAGTTTAGTGGAAGGTGGCTTGATGGGTTTAGATTTACTACCATTTCTCGAACGAGGTGGTGGAGTGATCTTTGTTGACGTAGTAAGTGGTTTTGCCTCCGAAAGCTCAATAATTGTCTTGAACCAGGAGCAGATTTTGTGTGACATCCACGAAGCGTATAGCCATAATACGGGGTTGAGTTATCTATTGGGAGTTTTACCGAAAGTGTATGAAGGTGAGCTTCCTGAACAGATACTATTAATAGGCATTGAAGGCCCACTTACCCCGCAATTGGTGATCGACGCAGCAAATCGAGTATTAGCCATCGTATCGGAGGATGTTGGAACATGTCAACGCAACTCAATATAGATCTCATCAAAGAAAATCAATTATTGCGAGAAGAGTTGAGATTAGCCCGGGAAGCCGCAAAAATAACATCGGAACAAGTCGTTAATCAGTTTGAAAACACTGAACGGGTATTGCGTGATTATCAGGACATGGATGCTGAGCACCGTGCGATTCTGGATGCTGTGTCGCAATTATCAATTATTGCGACTGATCTGCAAGGCACTATTACTTTATTTAACAAAGGAGCCTGTAATCTATTAGGTTATTCGGTTAAAGATGTTCTGAATAAAACGAATATCTTAAAAATTTACCAGCCAGAAGAATTGCAGTTGATGAGCAAGAAACTGGCGCAATCATCACGAATCTCGATCACTGGCTTGCAGATTTTTGATCAAATAGTGCGTCGTAAAATATCGGAATCTCAAAATTGGCACTACCTTCGGAAAAATGGCAAATTATTGGCCGTCAGTGTTTCTATTACCGGTATTTTCGATGCCAAAAGCAAACACATCGGCTATCTGCATGCGGCGATGGATATTACCAAACACATCCAATTGGATAGGGATTTATTAGAAGCCAAAGAGCTTGCAGAGCGAGCGGACAAGGCTAAAAGTGATTTTCTTGCCTGTATGAGTCATGAAATTCGGACACCTATGAATGCTATTATTGGTATGTCGCACCTAATGCTAAAAACAGACATCTCCGATAAGCAACGTGATTACATTAAAAAAATTCATGGCTCGGGACAACACTTACTCGGAATTATTAATAACATTTTGGATTTCTCGAAAATCGATGCTGGTAAACTGACCCTTGAAGTTGAAGTTGAAGTTGAAGTTGAAGTTGAAGATTTTGATTTAAGCAAGGTATTAGACGATGTTACGGTTCTGATCTCGGAAAAAACCAGTGCTAAAGGATTGGAACTTGTTATTGATATCGATATGATGGTTCCGAATTATCTTAAAGGTGACTCGCTACGACTGGCACAAATTCTCATAAATTACGCCAATAATGCTGTCAAATTTACTGAAAAAGGTGAAATCGTTATCCGTATTAAAGTCAAAGAAGATCACGATGACAAAGTGCTGCTATATTTCGGGGTGATTGATACTGGAATTGGGATTACCGAAAAGCAAAAAGATCTGTTATTCCAATCATTTCAGCAGGCCGATAGTTCAACAAGTCGTAAGTACGGCGGTTCGGGTCTTGGACTTGCAATATCCAAACAACTTGCCGGCTTGATGGGGGGGGATGTTGGCTTAGAAAGTCAATTCGGTAAAGGCAGTAATTTTTGGTTTACCGCATGGCTAGGTAAATCGGTTGGAAAGCGCAAAAACTTGATACCTGCCCCCGATTTACGTGGTCGTAGCGTGTTAGTAGTAGACGATAACGAAGTTGCGCGTCAGGTCCTGTGTGAAATGCTTGCCAGTATGTCATTTATGGTTCATCAAGCCAAATCCGGCGAAGATGCGCTCAAATTAATCGAACAAGCCTCGGCGAATGGAGCATCCTTCGAAATTATTTTCCTTGATTGGTGGATGCCCGGCATGAATGGGCTTGAAACGGTCTCTCAACTTCATAAGCTTCCCTTAACGAATTCCCCTCGTTTAGTGATGATAACCGCTTACGGCGCCGATGAAATTATCAAAGAAGCTGAATATTGTAACTTGGATGCGTTTCTGGTTAAACCGGTCACGCCTTCGATACTCTTCGATACCACTATACGACTCCTCGGTGGTCAGATTGATGAGAAATATAGCTCAATTCGTGAATCTGAAGTTTCTAATATCATTGAAAAACTTGGCGCAATCGAAGGGGCTTCCATTTTGTTAGTGGAAGATAATTTGCTTAATCAGGAAGTCGCGACAGGGCTTTTAATGGATGCCGGATTTCGAATAGACATAGCCAATAATGGCCAGGAAGCTTTAGACATGGTGTATCAGTGTAATTACGACATTGTCTTGATGGATATGCAAATGCCTGTGATGGATGGTATTACCGCTACGATAAATATTCGCCAAGATCCATTGTTCAAAGACTTGTCCATTGTTGCCATGACTGCTAATGCAATGAAGCAAGACAGAGATAGATGTCTGGTAGCTGGCATGAATGACTATATCGCCAAACCGATAGATCCTGATGAATTATTTAGAGCATTACTTAGATGGATTAAACCAAAACGCAACCTCACTCATGAAGTTCTTACCAGGCCGCCCAAATTAACGCGAGAGCGAGAAGAATGGGTTGAATCACTTGTTATTGATCAACTCAACGTTGAATTGGGTCTTAAGCGCGTTCTTGGCAAAACAGACTTATATTTAAATATGCTACGTACTTACGTTGAAAATCAGGTAAATGCCCCCGCAGAGCTACGCGCGGCATTTAAGGCACGGCAGTTGGATTTGGCTGAACGCATTTCCCACACTATGAAAAGCCTAAACGGTAATATTGGCGCGATCAGCCTTCAGAACATGGCGGCAGAATTGGAGCAAATGATCAAAACTCCGATCAATTTCGAATTGATTGAAGCCAAAATTGATGCCTATGAAATCGCGCAATCAGCAATGATTAGCGCACTTAGCACAGCGCTACCACCTAAAAAAATCATCGAAAAAGTAGAGTTGCTGGATACTGAGAAGAATGAAGAACTGATTAGCCGATTAGTGGAGCTACTATTTAATAATGATAGTGAAGCTTATGATATTTATGAAGAAAACTCCGATCTACTAAACAGCATTCTTGAGGCAGAAACATTTAAAAATTTAGCTGAGGCCATCAAACAATTCGATTTTAGAAAAGCCTTTGATGTTCTTAAAAATTAAGATTTAATGAAATCAGAAATTTTGTATCATTCCACCTTTTCATCACTTCGAACAAATTCATATACAATTGCCATTTTCGGTAGCCATTAACAAATCAATTCCTATGCATCAAGCTTCCGAGCAGTCTATTCCTACTCAGTGCACCGTACTAATTATCGGCGGCGGTCCTGCCGGGAGCAGCGCGGCTACCTTTCTTGCGCAAAGCGGCATTGATGTTGTGCTGCTCGAAAAACAGGCGTTTCCGCGCAATCAGGTTGGCGAAAGTCTGATCCCGCATTTTTGGAAATTTGCCGATTTATTAGGCGTTACCGAAAAGATAAAAGCGGAGCAGTTTGTGATCAAATCGGGCGGCATTTTTGCCTGGCAAGATAAAGTTAGACAGGTAAAATTTGCGGAATTCGGATATGACCGCCCCGGTTTGCACGTCGAACGCGACCGCTTTGATCATATATTACTGGAACATGCGAAGAGTATTGGTGTTTCGGTCATTACTGAAGTCATCGTTAAAAGAGTCGATTTTTCGAATTCCGAATTACCTACGGTGTTCTATACCGACAAACGTGGCGACACTAATCGAGAAAGCAAAATTCGCTGTCGCTACATTATCGACGCTAGTGGTCATAGCTCGTTTCTCGCCAGTCAACTCGGTACCCGTCAAACCATTAGTTCCGAGCTCAAATTTCTATCGTTGTGGGGCTACTATCGTAACTCCCGCTATCTCGGTGTTGATCGCGCCTGTCATACGCCTGATCAAATACAACAGCAGTTGCCGGTCACCTTTGTGATGTCGTTTTCCGACGGTTGGATCTGGCATATCATTCTGCGTGAATCCACCAGTGTTGGTCTGGTTGTGCATAACGACAAAACTCGCGGGATGGATAAAGCACAACGCGAACTTTTTTTTAAACAGACCTGCGCCGAGGTCCCTTATCTGCGCGAACTACTGCGCGATGCTGAATTCATCGAAGATTCATTGCAATTCCGGCCTGATTATTCCTATTATTCAACTCAAATTTGCGGCGAAAATTATTACTGCATTGGCGATGCTGCCGCGTTTGTAGATCCGATTTTTTCACATGGCGTTCAAAATGCCTTTTACAATGCCTCAATCAGCACCATCGCGATCAAAGAATCCTTAAAAAACCCAAGACAGCGCGCCCGCTACAGCCAGCTATGCGAAAGCCGGATGCAGCAGTTTTATGGGTTCTCACGGGCGCTGTCATTGGGCGATTACGGTATTAATGGCGTGAATAGGGAGCTGGTTAAGCCGTTGATGAAAACATTACCGCCGCTTGAATTGGAACTAATTTACCTCATTTCGCAAGTCACTAACCGCTCGGAAAATTTTATTCAACTCGCGCAAGAAACCGGTGTGTGGAATTCGTTTGCTGAACAACATATTGAGCGACTAACCGAAAATATTCACCTGGATTTTAGTTGATGCTTTACTCATTTCCGCAAGCAGTTTTGCAGATTTTTTGTAAAGCGCCGGTTCCTGGTCAGGTAAAAACTCGTCTGATGCCAAATTTGAACGCTTTTGAAGCCGCTGAGGTGCATAAAAAATTGACCGAACGAGCCTTAGACCTTGCGTGTTCGTCTCCGTTATGTCAGGTACAATTATGGTGTGCTCCGACGACTGAACACCCTTTTTTTTGCCAAGTTGCCCAAAAATATCCCCTGACTCTAAAAAGTCAGTGCGCTGGCGATTTAGGTGAGCGCATGCATCATGCCTTGAGCGAAGGTCTTGAGCAATTCGAACAAGCGATATTGATTGGTTGTGATTGTCCATCGTTAACCGTAGCGGATTTACATACCGCGTTAACAGCGCTGCGGGAAAGCAACACCTGCGTGTTGGCGCCCACCGAAGACGGGGGTTACAGTTTAATCGGGCTGAATCAGCCGCATTCCGAACTATTTACGGAAATGCGCTGGAGCTGTGCAGAAGTCTTCGATGAAACACGTAAGCGTATGCAACGATTGGGACTCAACTGTTTTACCTTACCAAAGCAATGGGATGTGGATTGCTATTGCGACTATTTGAGATTTACGGAATTTTCAGCGCACTCGTCTACTTGATTGCCTGAATTAATTTGATAATGTCGCTGCTGCGTGAATCGACCAGCACTTGGTTAAAACCACAGGCTCGAACACTTTTTATCGTCTGACGATTAATGTTGGCACCAACAGCGCGCACCACCAAAGGATTCAACAAATTCATCAGCATCGCCAGCCAGCGCCTGGAGCTTAATACGTGTTCCAACAAAATAACCTGTCCACCGGGTTTGCAGACTCTATACAGTTCACGTAATCCAGCACGCGGCGCAGGCACCGAGCAAAATACAAACGTCGCAACCACGGTATCAAAGCTGTTATCGGCATAATACAGTCGTTCTACGTCCATTAAGTCCAAATGCACAGCAATATTTTTATTTTTCTGTTTTTGTTGCGCCAATTCGAGCATTTTAGGGCTAAAATCTAGTGCCGTCATGCGCGCATCTTTCGGATAATACCGAAAATTTTTGCCCGTGCCAACGCCGACTTCCAGAATGTGTTCGCCGGTCACTTTAGACCATAAGCGCTTGCGCCAACGACTAAACAATACACCTTCCAGAATCGCTTCAAGACCGTCAAAATAAGGTGCGAGTCGATTGTATCGCTTGATAATGGTGCAGCTCTCGATGGTCATAAAACTCCCGACATAAAAATAAAACTTGGAATATTATCGTCCATAGCGAATTTTTAGCAATAAGCATTTAAACTGTAAGGAAACTTAGCATTAAAGCTGTTGTCTCGATAATAAGCTTCAGGATTGCTCTTCTTGCCCTGGAGTGCAAACCACAGTAAAGTTTCAGAAGTCGCTAAAGCGGTTTGTGTTGTTTAACAGTCCCCTGGATCTAATCATCAGTTCAGAGTATTTTCGGAGTTTTCATGCCCGTGTTACTTGCTTATATCAGTCTTATCTTACTTTGGTCAACCACGCCGCTAGCAATTCAGTGGAGCACCCGTGAAGTTGGGTTCCTGTTTGGTGCGACTGGACGAATGAGCATTGGACTCGTGTGTATCAGTGTAGTACTGCTTTTGAGTCGACAGTCATTGATCATTTCGAAACGGGCGCTACTGAATTATCTAGTGGTTGCAATACAACTTTACGGCTCGATGATACTGGTCTGCTGGGCGGCTCAATTTATTCCTTCTGGATGGATTTCCCTGGTTTTTGGCTTGGTTCCGTTAATGACGGCATTAATCGCCGCGGTAATCCTGAAAGAACGTAGTTTGAGCTTTGGAAAAATACTTTCTTATCTCATGGGGCTTGGCGGCTTAGGTTTGATGTTTCATTCGGCATTTGCAGTGGGAACAACTGCGGTGTGGGCGATTGCTGCGCTGTTAGTTGCAGCATTGTTTCAGGTGGTTAGTGCGATTTGGATCAAGCGCCTGAACGATCACATACCGGCGTTTGTTCAAGTTGCTGGGGGATTGACGCTTGCGGTGCCTGCTTATCTTCTGACTTGGTGGTTGGCGGATGGTCACTGGCCGGAGGATATTCCCAACAACACTTTGGCGGCTATTGGTTATCTAGGGGTTGTCGCAACCACCTTCGGATTTGCCTTGTACTATTTCATTCTCAAGCATTTATCGACCACACGGGTAGCATTAATTACTTTAATGTCACCGATGCTTGCATTGTTATTGGGCCATTTTGCCAATCATGAGCCCTTAACTTTACATATTATCCAAGGAGCTGGGCTAATTTTAAGTGCCTTATTGGTTCACGAATGGGCAGAATTTCGGCTACGCAGAGGAGGTAATTAAAGCTCCAGACAGGAATTAGGCGCTATCCACAATTAATACCATATATAACATTGGATTAGGATTATATTTTTTCGTGCGGTCAGCAAAAAAGGCTGGTGAATCATTGTAGGTATGTGCGTTATGAGTCAAGAGCGTAGTGATGGAGAATGTTTAACCTAGTTTAAATCCTGCAAAAAAACCAGTGGCACCGCTGATGCCTCGACTGGTAATATTCGAGACCCGATTCACGAGAAATTCACCAGATTGTTTTGCGACGTCTGATGCGGCATTGGCTGCTTGTTGCAGCTGGGTATCTGAAATCTGCGTTATGCCGTAATATTCGCTAACGAATAATAGTACAAGTAAGCCTCCGGCAATGAAGAGAGCGGTACGTAGCATTTTTTTTGCGAAATATCCGACTGCTAGGCCGATTACAAATGGCGCACCCACATTACCTAGTAAGAAACTTGATGAGAAAATATCACTAGTGAGGCTTGTTTCGGCTGGGTAGTTATGTTTCATGGTAATTTTCAATATATGCGGAGTTGGGTTATGTGGGATTGTTGGTTTGACGATTTTTAATTAACTTAATGACTTTGCAGGCAGCAATTTCAAGGCAAAAAATATTGGGATAATCGAATTGTTTAATTATATGCGTTGAACTCGAGTTTAGAAAAGGTGATTCTCGGTTGTTTCAGGTTATGGTAAATAAGCACTATAGATATAGTTGGAGAGTTGCTATTTTTGCGAAAGATTTTTCCGGGCATCCTGCTTGAAAAATCGGCAAAAACTTACCACGACCACTAATGCCTCCGGCGGTCCCTATTCGTCCTGCGTCCACTCGTCAAAACCCGATAAGGGGTTTTGACTTAATTCCCACAATGATTTTACGCCGTTTCGCAATGGCTTACAGGTTTTGTCCGCTGAGCTACAAAAAACATCCGGTATTACGGTTATTGCGGACTAAGAGTCTTAACTTCGCTACCGCTCTGTTTCCAATAATTTCAGCGATAGTGGGACGTGCAAGGGTTATGGGTAATGTTTTTTGTTTTGTGTATGATGAGCAAAAATCGATTTGATTAGTTTATTTGATGTGGATGATAGGAATTAAATTTAAAACGAAATTGTCTTGACATCAAAATCCGAAGTGGTAGACTGGCTACAGACTGAGAGGGTTTCGGTCTTGTTACTTTGTTGATAGTTTAGTAACAATTTATAAGGATATTTTGGTGATTGATTCTATTTAAAAAATAGAATTTCTTAAATTTAATTAGGAGGTAGAAATGGCTGCTACAACTGAATCAGTGAAAGCTGATGCTGCGGAAGCTCCGCTGTTAAATGTAAAAAATATGATCTTAGGATCATTAGTGTACTTAGTGTTCTATGCATGGGTTCGCTGGTATGAAGGTGTTTATGGATGGTCTGCAGGTCTTGACTCATTCGCACCAGAGTTCGAAACATACTGGATGAACTTCCTTTATATCGAAATGATTCTTGAAGTTGTAACCGCATCTATTTTGTGGGGTTATATCTGGAGAACTCGCGATCGTAAAGTTATGTCAATCACTCCACGTGAAGAATTAAGAAGACATTTTCATCATTGGGTTTGGTTGGTAATGTATGCTTGGGCTATTTATTTCGGCGCTAGCTATTTTACAGAGCAAGATGGTACTTGGCACCAAACAATCGTTCGTGATACCGACTTTACACCAAGTCATATCATTGAATTCTATTTGAGCTATCCTATCTACATCATCACTGGTGGTGCGTCATTCTTGTATGCAAAAACAAGATTGCCTACCTATCAAGATGGTAACTCACTTCAATACATGGTAGCTGTTGTTGGTCCTTTCATGATTCTGCCAAACGTTGGTTTGAATGAGTGGGGTCACACTTTCTGGTTCATGGAAGAGTTATTTGTTGCTCCTTTACACTACGGCTTCGTATTCTTCGGATGGGCTGCTTTAGGTGCATTGGGTGTATTAAATATCGAATGCCAAGCTATCGGCAAATTATTGAAGAAAGACTTAGCTTAATAGCTGGGTTGTAAGGTTCAATAAAACTATCTCCTAATTGCTGTCTAGCTCCTCGGATTTGGGGTTAGACAGTGGTGATGAAGATAGAAATAAAAAATATAATTTTAATTTTTAGGAGGTAAGCCAATGAGCGCATCTCAATCAGCTGTACGGTCACGTGCAGAAGCTATCAAAGTTTCTCGTACTTTCGACTGGATGATCTGCTTCGTATTGTTCTTCATTATTCTTGGTGGTTATCACATTCACTATATGTTAACCGGTGGTGACTGGGATTTTTGGACAGACTGGAAAGATAGACGTCTATGGGTAACTGTAGCACCTATCGTATCAATCACATTCCCAGCTGCTGTTCAGTCAGTTCTTTGGTGGCGTTATCGTTTACCATTCGGCGCAGTCCTTTGCGTATTAGGTCTGTTATTCGGCGAGTGGATCAACAGATACTTTAACTTCTGGGGCTGGACATATTTCCCAATTAACTTCTGCTTTCCTTCACAATTATTGCCAGGTGCTATTGTTTTAGACGTGATTTTATTATTGTCTAACAGCATGGTATTAACTGCAGTAGTTGGTGGTTTAGCTTACGGTTTATTGTTCTACCCAGGCAACTGGCCAGTTATTGCTCCATTACACGTGCCTGTTGAATACAACGGTATGGTAATGACTTTGGCTGACTTACAAGGTTACCACTACGTAAGAACTGGTACTCCTGAGTACATTCGTATGGTTGAAAAAGGTACACTGAGAACTTTCGGTAAAGACGTTGCTCCAGTATCAGCGTTCTTCTCTGGTTTCGTGAGTATCTTAATTTACTTCTTGTGGCACTTCTTCGGTAAATGGTTCGGAAGCACCGCTTTCGTTAAGTCTACCTAAGATTTAGTTGAAGAAATAACATAAAATAAAGACTGGTGGTGGCTAACATAATTATAAGGTTGCCACTAGATACTCTGAAAGCTATAGATTCTCTATTATAGAGGAGGATATATATATGAAATTAATTAAAGACAAGGTTGCTAAGTTATCCTTTGTCGCACTGCTGATGACTGTTACAGCAGCGATGTTCTACACACCAACTGCATCTGCTCATGGTGAAAAATCGCAAGCCGCTTTCATGCGTATGCGTACTATTCACTGGTATGATCTGCATTGGTCAAAAGAAACTGTTGCAGTAAACGAAACAATGACTGTAAATGGTAAATTCCACGTTTTCGCTGGATGGCCAGAAACAGTTGATAAACCAGAATCTTCATTCTTGAACATTGGTATTCCTGGTCCAGTTTTTATCCGTCAAGGTTCATGGATCGGTGGCAAATTAGTGCCTAGATCTGTTGCTTTGGAATTGGGTGAAA
The DNA here is from genome assembly GCA_947505105.1 of Methylococcaceae bacterium. Lineage (GTDB taxonomy): Bacteria > Pseudomonadota > Gammaproteobacteria > Methylococcales > Methylomonadaceae > SXIZ01. Next base: position 19,055 of record CANNKG010000023.1, read on the forward strand.
CTTATGAATTCAAAGTTTTATTAAGAGCTCGTCGTCCAGGTGACTGGCACGTTCACTCTATGATGAACGTTGAAGGCGGCGGTCCAATCATTGGTCCAGGTAAATGGGTAACTATTACTGGTTCAATGAAAAGCTTCACTAACCCAGTCACTACTTTGACTGGTGACACCATTGACTTAGAAACATACAACAGAGAAAATACATATTTCTGGCACACTTTCTGGTTCGTGGTTGGTTTAGCTTGGGTTGGTTTCTGGATTCGTAAACCAGTATTCGTTCCAAGATTGCTTGCTGTTGATGCTGGTAAAGCTAACACTTTAATCACTGATGGTGAGAAAAAAGTTGGTATGGCATTCGCTGCTGGTACTATGGCTTTGGTTGCGTTCTTAATGCAAACTACTAATGACAAATATCCTGTAACTACTCCGTTACAAGCAGGTTTGTTACGTGGCATGATTCCTATTGAAAAACATGCTCCTACCATTAGTGTTAAAGTTGATGATGCTACTTACCGTGTTCCTGGTCGTGCAATGCAAATGACTCTGACTATCACCAACAATGGTGACGAGCCAGTTCGTTTAGCTGAGTTCAACACAGCTGGTGTTCGTTTCTTAGACTCTAAAGTTTGGGAAGACGACACTAACTATCCAGATGACTTGTTAGCAGAAGACGGCTTATCAGTAAGTGACAACAGTGCAATTGCTCCAGGTGAGAAAAGAACTGTTGAAGTTACTGCATCTGACGCTGCATGGGAAGTTTACCGTTTAGCTGACTTGATCTATGATCCAGACAGCCGCTTCGCTGGTTTATTGTTCTTCTCAAAAGAAAATGGCCAACGTGAGATGGTAACTGTTGATGCTCCATTAATTCCATCTTTCATCTAATGATCGATAAGGTTTAATGATCTAATCGTTGAACTTTAGGAATTGAAGCCCTCGCTGTGTAAACAGCGAGGGCTTTTTTATTTGTGGGTATTTTAAGATTCTAGTTATTCAGACCGTTATATATAAAGCACCCACAATAATATTGGTAGTCGGGCAAGTATGACCGTTGTTTAGTTTACAATGATGTGAATTAACCCGCATTGCTTGGTTCCAGGATTTTGGCAATCTCCTGTTTAGATTATGATCCCGAAAAAAAACGAAGCATTCTAAAAAATGCTAAAATGCACCATTTTTATAAAGCATTTGAGCCTGTGTTTTTATAAATCAACATTACTTGCGAACAATTATCATGACTGAGTCACAAGACAATCAACCGTTAGAATTGAGAGAATTAGAAATCACTCTTGATCAACTTATCGCTCAATATGCAGCAGTAAAAAATGAAAATCAGTCATTGAAAGTAAAACAAGATGAATTACTTAGCGAACGCGCTAAATTACTAGAAAAAACCAATTTAGCCCGCACCAGAATTAACGATATGATTGAACGCCTGAGAGCCATGGAGCAAGGTTCATGAGCAAAAAATTGCCCGCTGTTACTCTGACCATTTTAAATAAAGAATACAAAATAGCCTGTCCGACTGAAGAGCAACCCTCTTTGCTAAGTACCGCCAAGCAACTTAACGATAAAATGCATCACCTTCACGCTTCGGGTAAGGTAACAGGTACTGATCGAATTGCGGTGATGGCGGCATTAAATCTGGCTCACGAATGGGATATGGCAAAGCCACAGTCGTCACAAAACGACACAGTGTTACTTGAAAAATTAAGTTCCCTGCGTCAAAAAATAGAAAATGCTCTGAAAAACTAGTAAATTACGATAAACTATTAGCTTGTATCTCCTGCAGCGTTCGAAGTAATCTGGGTGTTTCCTGAACCTATATTTACCCCGGGAACTATTTAGATCATTGGTGCGCATGCCCGTCTTGCACGGGAAGCCTGATGTGATCAGTTGGTTCCCACTTGAACCGTCGGTTCAAGGACGAAAGCTTACTACGGCGCAGGCGGGAGATGCTTTCTCTCTCCTCCATTATTCAAATCGAGATCGCTTCTTGGCAAACGGTTCGGTTTTCACACATCTGCGAAATTGGGTTTTAGTGTTGATAATTGGTGTCAGACACGCTAAATAAAGCACAAATTTCTGTAGTAACTTACCTTTCATTGTCAGATAATTTCTTCAAAATTTCTATAAGTAAAATAACGGGAATAAGTATTTGATTCGCATTGAATTAAAGTAAGTTGATAACCAAGCAACGACGGAGAATATTTGATGTCTAGCAAACCCGGCATTATGCGTTTTTTACTAAATCAGACTTAATTGAAACGGATGGACTTCGAGAAAGGTGCTGCTTGATTTTGCGAGTGATCGCCAGCAACTCCTCGGAAATAAGGAGGTATGACGAAATGGCGATTATTGAGCCTATTTGGTATTACTCGGTACACTAGATGAAGTGCGCATTTGCATTATGCACCTGTTAATGCATGTTTATGGCCGTTAGGTTCTGTCATACATAGGTCGGCATGTGGTGACGACTGAGGGCATTAATTAAACGTCACTGAATCCTATTCAAGAGGGACTGGTCAAGCAGGGCGCTATTCAATGCGGTCTTTGCACTCCTGGCATTGTCTCGGTGTCAATGGCCTTTTTTTCAATGGAACTGCAGTTAATTCCATTGATGCTATTGACGCGGATGAGGGTAACATGTGCCGTTGTAGCGGTTATAGTGGAATCAAGCGGGCAATTATCCTGCTGTCTGAGTGCTTTGACTCGTCTTGACAATGTGATTAAGTGGGGTTTTCTCACGGCATATTTTACCGACATTCCTGCCTAGCACTCAGATTAACTTTTGATGTTATCGAGGATTTCGATCCAGTGGTAATTAAAGTTGCGGGAGGAATACACTGATGGATCACATCATCACTGCAAAGTATAAATTTTCTGTCGCCGGTTAGTCATTCCAAGACTGTCAGAATATCTGAACAACACTGGATCGTTGAAGCCGCAGCGGCTTTCGAGCAACTTAGGTCTTCTCTGAACTTACAATGAGTGTTTCCAACGCTTTGCCGAGGATTCTAAATTGCTTGTTTCTCAACCAAAATAAGACAGCGCGCTACGATGGGTAGAAACTTGGCTAATGCTTCGCAGATTGCTGATATGTTAGAAATGAATAGCTATTTTGCTTGGCTGGATCGCTGCTTCGATGCACGGCAACCTTATGCGGCATAGAAACATGGGCAAATGGCACAAGCCTATTTTAATCCGCTTTAGGTTGCGCGGCATCTTGCTAACATTAATGATGTTGCGGGGAATTGGCAGAGAATTGAGGTTGGATTGATGGCTATTAGTCTGAACTCTTTTGTCCGTGCCATCCCATTCGCGTTGTTGATGAATTATCTAACCCAAAATGCCATGCCTGCTTTGCTGGCGTTTGCTAGCTAGCGCTCTAAAGACGGCAAGTATGGCGCTATATTATGCCTTGAGTGGGATGATGTTTGGATAATTTTGTTGCACTCAGGCGATGGCTTTGCGAAAATTTGGAGCATAGGCGCGCAGTAACATTAATGGTCGTTACCGCCAGTTCTGGAAGTTCGCCTAGAACTTCGGGGGCAAAAATGGGAGTTGTGATGATCATGACGCATCGTCAGCATAATGACGCATTGGTGTTATCTAAACCGCTCGGAAAACAAGTCGGCTATCTCGGGCTGTTGGGTAGTCGAAGCAAAATCGCCTGGATCAAAGAGACTCTGGCTCAAACGGTGACGGAAGCTGATTGGTAGAAGTTACATGCACCGGGAGGGGGGCGATCCATAGTCATACGCCAGCCGTGATTGCAGTTAGTATTGCGGTGGACTTCATCCAGTTTACCAATGCGCGAGCTTTACAATGTTAGTCGATTAAACTTCGTAAGCAAGTTTATTCCCAAAGACTGACTGCCAATCCAAGCCAAATTGCTGCACCGCGGGATTTACGGCAGGATGGCCAAACAACTGATCGGCAACCTCAATAGGGAGTGTTATTGAGGCGACCCCGAGTTTTAGTACGTCGAGAACTTGCTGAGTGTTTTTAAAGCTGGCCGGTAGCAGTTTGCTGGGCAAATGATGCTTATCTAGCAATAATTGCAGATCCGCGACGACGCCGACACCATCCATGCCAAAGGTGTCGATTCTGTTGACATAAGGCGCTAGGTAATCCGCACCACAGAGGGCAGCAAGAAAGCCCTGCTGCACGCTGTAAATTGCTGTTGCTAAGACCGGAAGATTCCTTGCTTTCAAACGTTTAATTGCGCTTAGGCCGATTTCGGTGGCAGGAATTTTTACGACCAGATTGTAAGGGAGTTCTATTAGGCGTTCGGCTTCGTCGACCATTGCGTTCACATCTTCACTGATGACTTGTACAAAATTTTGGCTATGTTCGCCTAATATCTCGGTTAGCGCAGGTAATAATTGGCTTAATCGCTGGGTTGATTTAGCGAGTATCGAGGGATTGGTAGTAATACCATGCACCGGTAAACAGGCATTAAAACGAGCAACCTGAGCAAGGTCGGCAGTATCGAGGTAGAGTTCAAACATCAGGGTAATCCGTCTTCCAAAATAGCTAGTTTATCAAAAGGTGGAAGGCGGTTTTTAAAAAAGCACAGCCAAATCGACAGCTAAAGGCAACTTCAGGTAATATTTATATTATTTTTGAGCTACCGGAATTCTTTGCTATGGCGCAACAACCTTTTACTAATCGTCACGACAATTTTATAACTGAGGATGAATATTTACGCATGGAGCAGAGTTCCGATACTCGGCACGAGTATATTGACGGTTGTGTCTATGCTATGGTCGGTGCAAGTCTCTATCATGCGCGGATTACGGCAAATATTCTTGGAGAGTTTCGTAATCATTTGAAAGGCAAAGCTTGTGAAGCTTTCATGACCGATGTCAAAATCAAATTGGGCAGCAGTTATGTCTATCCCGATATTGTGGTCGATTGTAGCGGTACTGAAGCGAATGATTATTTTGCAAATGCACCGATTTTGATTGTTGAAGTATTGTCTCAAACCACTCGAAAACGCGACTTAACCACAAAATTATTCAAATACATTAATTTACCGACCTTGCAGGAATACGTGCTGATTGAGCAGAATACCGCTTCGGTAACGGTTTTACGTAGAGCGCATGATTGGCAGTACGAATATTATGTGTTGGGCGACTCGGTGACTTTTGAATCGATTGGGCTGACCTTGAGGGTCGAGGAAATTTATGATCGGGTCAATAATCACGACATCCAGGAATATCGCTTATTCCGCCAGGACGGAATCGAACCTGAATGGAATGGCTAGCATGATGAGGTCTGAAAACGCCCCACCCTTTGTAAAAGAGCAGGGCATTTTCAAATCAACGCTTAGTTCAGCAGATTTTGCAACAACTCATTAAGTTTGTGAACAAACGCTGCCGGATCGTCAAGTTGACCGCCTTCACTTAAGATAGCTTGATCGAACAGAATATGTGTAATATCGGCAAAACGCTGCTCATCGGGCTCGTTCTTGATTTTTTCAACTAAGGCATGGGTCGGATTGATTTCGAAGATCGGCTTGGTACCGCCGCCCATCATGCCCAGATTTTGACCGGCTTCTTTCATGATGCGTTCCATGTTGAGGCTCATGCCGTAATCGGTCGCCACCAAGCAAGCTGGTGAACTAGTAAGGCGGTGACTGACACGCACTTCGCTGACTTTATCGCCGAGCACGTCTTTAATTTGTTTCAGCACCGATTCAAAATCCTTGCCCAATTCTTCCTGTTGTTTCTTGTCTTCTTCGCTTTCAAGTTGATCTAAATCGAGTTTACCTTTCGCAACCGATTGCAGATGTTTCTCTTGATAATCGCTTAAGTTAGATACCAACCATTCATCGATCCGGTCGGACAATAACAAGACTTCGATGCCTTTCTTACGGAAAATTTCCAGATGCGGACTGTTTTTGGCCGCTGAGAAACTATCCGCAGTGACATAGAAGATTTTTTCTTGACCCTCTTTCATTCGGCTGATGTAATCGTCAAGGCTGACGTTTTGTTCGTCGGTATCGCTATGCGTCGAAGCAAAACGCAACAATTTGGCGATTTTGTCTTTGTTCTTGAAGTCTTCGATCGGACCTTCTTTAATGACCGAGCCGAATTGTTTCCAGAAGGTTGCGTATTTTTCACCATCAGACTGCGCCAGATTTTCGAGCATACTCAACACTTTTTTGACTGCGCCCGATTTGATGTTGCTGATTTGTTTACTCTCTTGCAAAATTTCGCGCGAGACGTTCAATGGCAACGCATCGGCATCGATTACGCCGCGGATGAAGCGTAAATAACGCGGCATCAATTTTTCGGCGTCATCCATGATGAAGACTTTGCGCACATATAACTTAACGCCATGTTTCGCATCGCGGTCCCATAAATCGAATGGCGCACGAGCAGGAACATATAACAACAAAGTATATTCGTTAGTGCCTTCAACTTTACTATGCAAATGAACCAATGGCTCTTGGTAATCGTGCGATACGTGTTTGTAAAACTCGTTATAAGATTCTTCGGAAATCTCGTCTTTAGATTTCGTCCATAACGCCGAAGCACTGTTGACCGTTTCTTCTTCGATGATTGGCTCGGGTTTTGGTGCGTCTTCAGCAGTATCTTCCGGCATTGATGGCGTGACTTCTTTATCCATCACGATCGGCAACGAAATGTGATCGGAGAATTTTCGAATGATTGAACGTAGACGGTAATCGTTCAAGAAGTCATCTTCATCGGTTTTCAGGTGCAGAATAACTTCAGTACCACGTTTGGCGCGTTCACAACTTTCGAGGGTATAATCGCCTTCACCACCTGATTCCCATCGTACGCCTTCTTCTGTTGGAGCACCAGCGCGACGAGTAAACAAGGTCACTTTATCGGCAACAATAAAGGAAGAATAGAAACCGACCCCGAATTGACCGATCAGTTCACTATCTTTTGCTTGGTCGCCGGTTAAGGCTTCGAAGAATTGTTTGGTGCCGGATTTTGCAATCGTACCGATATGTTCGCGTACTTCGTCGCGACTCATGCCGATGCCGTTATCGATGACTGAAATCGTACGTTTTTCTTTATCGAATTCGACGCGAATCTTCAAGTCGCTATCGCCTTCGTACAAACCATCATTGGAGAGCGCTTCAAAACGTAATTTATCCGCTGCGTCCGAGGCGTTGGAAATCAATTCACGCAGAAAGATCTCTTTGTTGCTGTACAAAGAGTGAATCATTAAATGTAATAAATGTTTAACTTCGGTTTGAAAGCCTAAAGTTTCTTTTTTTACGTCAACTGTCATGTTCTAATATCCTAAAGTTACAAAAAAACATCATCAGCTATAATTGTGGGGATGGATTATTTTTTTTCAAGCCTTCGGTAACACAACGAACCATTAAAAGCCACGTTATGACTATCAATCTAAAAACACAGAAAATTCTTGTCGTTGAAGACTTTTCGATTATGCGCAAGGCAATCAAAGAGATGTTATTTCGAGCGGAAGCCAGAAATGTTGCGGAAGCCGAGAATGCCAATGTTGCGCTCGATCAAATGGCAAAGGAAAAATTCGACATCATTTTATGTGATTACAACTTAGGGACGGGTAAGAATGGCCAACAAATGCTTGAAGAGGCCAAGTATCGAAAACTATTGCCCGCTAATGCGTTGTTTATTATGGTGACTGCCGAACAAACCCAAAGTATGGTGCTCAGTGCCATGGATAATAAGCCTGATGACTATCTGACCAAACCGTTTAATTCGCAGCAACTTTTGGGACGGATTGAAAAGCACTTTAATCGCAAGCAGTTTTTTGCGGAAATTGAGCTGGCTATTGAAAAAAACAATATTCCACAAGCAATTGTCCTATGTGAAAACTTGCTCGCTCAAAAAGATCCCAGAACCCTTTCTCCGTTGCAAAAAATTCGTGCCGAGTTAGCGATTAAGGCGGGCGACCTACAAACCGCTGCCTACTATTACCAAGAGGTGTTGAATCAGCGCGAATTGGTTTGGGCCAGAATGGGTCTAGGAGTCGTGGCATTTCACCAGCATGACATAGATCTTGGGATTATGCATTTTCAAAAAGTGCTGAGTGCTGCGCCGATGATGATGGAAACCTATGATTGGCTGGCTAAAGCCTATGAACTGCAGGGAAAGCATGCAGAAGCACAGGAAATTTTGCTCAAGGCGGTTGAATTATCGCCACAAGCAATACTTAGGCAACAAAAATTAGCGAATTTGGCAGATAAATCTGAAAATCTCGATGTCGCGCGTGTGGCCTATAAATCTGCAATAAAACTGGGCGAGCATTCGGTGCATAAATCCAGCGGTGACTTTTCGGGCTTAGCCAAGGTCTATTGCAAGAATAATGATCCTAAAGAGGCCGTTAAAGTCATCGCAGCATTGCGCAAAGAATTTCAAAACGATCCTGAGGCGGAATTGCGTGCGCTGACCCAAGAAGTTGCTATTTTTAAAGCTCAAAATAATCCCGATTTATCGGCTGAAACCTACGCCCATTTAGCTGAATTAAGCGCCAAAGTCGAGCATTTACCAAAAGATCTGGCGTTGGATATCGCTAAAACTCATCAACTCAATGGAAACCTTGAAGCAGCGCAAGAATTGATCGATAAATTGATTATCAACAACATTGATGATGAATTCTTTATCAATGATGTACGGAGCATGAATAAAACGCTTGGACATGAAGATCAGACCGAAATTTTGATTGAACGCGCTAAAAAAGAATTGATCGATATTAATAATCAGGGCGTAAATTTATTTAAACAAGGTAAAATCGCGGAAGCTTTAGACTATCTGAGTAACGCGGCTGAAAAAATGCCTACCAATAAGACGATAATTCTGAATATGGCGACGATTTTGATCCAGGATATGAAACGTAACGGTTTGACTAAGGAAAAACTGCTTAAATCCAATGATTGCATCAAAAAAGCAACTAACCTTGGCGCAAGTTATGACCGATTAACCCATATTCGCATGGAATTTGCCAAATTGACTGAAGCCCGAAACCTCAACTCATGAAACTGATTTATGAAAACAACTAACGGTATAGATTTCCCTTCGATTCTGGCGTTTTCTGTGCATGAAATGAAGAATTCGCTCAGTACGATCAGCGAATTGATTCAAAATTTTGCTAAGCAAAATGCGCTGCAACATCCCAAAGAATTGGCACAATTGGAGTTTGAGGCCAATCGCATGAATAACAGCCTCATGCAATTGTTGATTTTATACAAAATCGATGAAGCCAAATTTTGTCCTGATATTGATGAGCATTTGGTTTCCGAGATTCTGAATGAAGTACTCGCGCAGCAAAATACCCTATTTACGATCAATGGTATTGATCTGGAAATTAACTGCCCTGAAGATTTATTATGTTACTGTGATTTTAATTTAATCAGTAATGCGCTCAGTACCGTCATCAATAATGCGCAGCGCTATTCCAAAGGTCGGATTTTGCTCTCGGCAGCGCGTGAAGATGACTACGTCTGCTTTCATATTGAAGACGACGGAAATGGCTTTCCAGGGCATTTTTTGACTCAAGGCAGTGCTGATAATAATACCGTCAACTTGAATACCGGAAGTACAGGTTTAGGACTGTTTTTTGTGGCGACCATTGCCGGAATGCATATTAACGGCGCCAAAAAAGGCATGATTAAACTCAGTAATGACAGTTGCATGGGCGGGGCTAAATTTAGCTTGTTATTGCCTTGAATTTTGACGAGTTAGTTAGCTTTACTCACAGACCATTAGAGCGATAATGCTTGAAGTATTACTCACTAAAACCCATATCGGCTAAAGTATTACCAGTAGATTCACTCTTCCTGAAATCGTTGTTGGTTTCTGGATAAGAAATTAGAACAAGCGCTTGCCGCCTAAACTGTTATGATTTCTTTTCTGAATTTTTAATTCGTTAAGCACTTTCTGTAAACTCAATTAAACATGTCCTTTGAAAAATTCCCGTTTCGACTTATAGCACTTATCTTGCTCATTTTATTAATGCCGTTGGCAGTCTGGTTGACGCCGCATTTCTTTTCGGGGCCAAGTGATCAAGCTCCCGGAACTGATATGCTGCCGGTAACCACTAAAAATGTTCAAGAGCCGATGTGCAAAAATGAACATCCTGACTGGCGTCCTGCTCAGGAAATCGATGGTGTCAAAATTCTCGAAGCGCCACTTTGCGACCCCGACAATCCTTATGACATTGCTTTTGCGGTCAAAGGTGCGAACAACGTGTCGATGAAAACCCTGATGAGCACGCATTTTGCTCAAGATGCCCTGACGATGGGTGATGACCTTGATGGCGACGGCGACCCTGATGTGATCAATATCAAGCTTGAGGTGATCGAACTGAATGGTTTTTCACCCGATGGCGAATTTCTTGCTTTTACTTACAATACTGCGCCGGGTATTCAGCCCGGTTTGTGGGTGTTTGCGCCGAAAACCAGCGATATGGCAACCAAGAATTTCAGTTCGCGCGAGGCGCATTATGTGTTGCGTGCGCCATCGCCGGTTTTGCGCGTCGAGCAAGGTGACAAAGTAACCGTCACGCTCGAAAATAGCCATTATTTTCCACATACCATTCATTTTCATGGGGTCGATCATCCTTTTCAAACCGCAAACGGCGAAGATAATGACGGCGTTGATCACATGCCGGTATTTCCAGGCAGCAGTAAAAACTACGAGTTTCAGCCGCGCCACGCCGGAACCATGCTCTATCATTGCCATGTCCAAACCGACAAGCATTTCTTGATGGGGCTCAACGGCATGATTATTGTTGAGGAAAACCGTCCGAACAATTGGGTGCAAACCTTCAATATCGGCGCGGGGCAAGTGCGTCATCCCTCCGTAGCGGTCAGCGAGAAATACGCTCAGGAATATGATTTGCATTATCAGACTGTCGATAATCAACTCGCCAGTATTATTCAGCGGTTTAACGATCCGCGTTTGATCAGCAAAGCCATGCATCGTGATTACAACATCAATTATTCACATGAAGATCTATATTTGCTGAACGGCCATGCCTTCCCGTACACGCTGCGTGATGGTGTTATCGTCGTTCAGCCCAATCAAAACATTAAGCTCAGGGTCTTGAATGCGCAAAATTCTAATATCGCGCTCCACTTTCACGGTCATAAGGCAACGGTGACGGCGGATGATGGCGTTGATCGCACACCGGCTCAGCAAATTACGCGCGATGTACTGGAATTGGCACCGGCGCAGCGTATGGATATCAGTCTGCAAACCATTAATGACGGCCTGCATAGTTACGGCGACGGCGTGTGGATGTTCCATGATCATGTCGAAAACGGCATTACCACCAACGGTATGAGCCCAGGTGGCAACATGGCTTTGCTGGCGTATCGGGACTATCTCGATGAATTCGGCATGCCGAAAGGTCATAGCGGCATGGATGAATTCTTTTCACCCACCTTCTACGCCAAACAGAAACCGTTGTGGGCCGAAGCTGAATTTACCCATCTCTTGGGCGATGCGGATCGTTTGGCGCCGGATTATGTGAGAATCATTGCCTTTGGTTTGGTTATTGGTTTAATCCTGGCTTTATTGATTTACTTGTTCCATGCTTTTAAACCGAAATCCTAATATGCACATTCTATTTTTTCTAGTGGCGCTGTTGACGGCGACTGTTTTGAACCGCGCCGAAGCGATAACCATGCAACATCACGGCATGAGCATGGATGAAAAAGGCATGATCATGAATGATAATGCCAACACCTTGCCGCAAGATTGCCCGAAAATCGTGGCTGATGTCAATCTGACCATTCGAGCCGGTCATAAACATGCCAAGAACTTTAACGGCAAAATGTTTGCGTTCGATCAGCAGCAATGGGAAGTGGCTGGTTGCACCCGTTTGAATATCACCCTGATTAACGACGATGAGATTCGTCATCAATTGATGATTCACGGCTTGCCGGGTTATTTATATCCGGATGGCATGTTTACGATTGAAATTTATGGCAAGGGACAGAAAACCGCCTCGATTATTGTACCCTCCAAACCTAAGACCTATCTAGTGCACTGCGAGGTACCGCAGCATATGGAAAAAGGCATGAAGGCGCAGTTGAAAGTCGCTGGAGGGGACGGCGATTTGCCGAGCATTCCAGGCCTTACTGCGCCGGTTAAGGCCGATGAATATCAAATTGCCTGGAATAATCAGACTTGGGCAATGCTTATTATTGCCGGGCTGGTCGGCCCTTTGGGGCTATTGTTGATCAGAAGTTTGCTGCGCAAGCGTAAACTGACCCAGGACGCTTTGCCCTTAAATGATGATTAATTGTTTAAAGGACGCACGTCTAAGCCCGTAAACCGGAAGTTGCGCCCATCAAACAAACCCTGATCGCTCAATTTCAACTCCGGAATGACCAGCAGCGCCATAAACGAAAGAGTCATGAACGGGGCGCTCAAGGTTGAACCCATTTGCTTGGCGATGCCATCCAATTCAGAATAGCGCCGGGCGACGCTATCGCCGTCTTGATCGCTCATCAATCCTGCAATCGGCAATGCCAAGCCGGTACAGTGATGATTATGGACGGTCGCAATGCCGCCCTGTTGCGCGATAAGGCCATTGACGACCAAGCAAAGGTCATCGATATCTGCACCGACCGCAATCAGGTTATGCGAATCGTGGGCTACGCTTGAGGCTAACGCCCCAGCATGCAAACCAAAGCCATGAATAAAAGCCACAATAGGTGGCTCAGGATGATAACGATTCACAACCACTAGCAATAACATATCTCGCGCTGGATCAGGCATTAGAAAACCATTTATAATTTTTGGCGTCATAATGACTTCTTGAGTCAGTAATTCGCCGTCAAAGGCCTTAATAACCCGAATAGCTTCGGCTTTGCAGGGTAATCTCAAATCGGCAGGTTCAATTTGTCGCGCGTTAAACACATTGAGCGGCTTAACCTCTGAAGATGCTAATAAGCTCCTGTCATGCTCGGCGACCAAGCAACCGCCAAGCCAAGTTTTTTGTGGGCGTACCGTGGTCAAATCCGATACCAGGACAGCATCCATTTGATCACCTACACGCAATTGACCGACCGCCAAGCGGTAATGACGAATCGGATTCAGCGAGGCGCATTGCAGTACATCGAACAATTGATGACCTTTGGCCAGTGCTCGTGCAACAAGCAAATTAATATGACCGCGAAGCAGATCGTCGGGATGCTTGTCGTCACTACAAAACATCACGCGATCCGGATAACGGCTAATCAAAGGCTGCAATGCTTCAAAATTTCGTGCCGCCGAACCTTCCCGAATCAAGATATGCATGCCGCAGGCTAATTTAGCTTCGGCTTCTGCCAGCGTGCTACATTCATGATCGGTGCTGATACCGGCGTCTGCGTAGCGCTTGAGGTCGGAGCCGATCAACCCTGGAGCATGACCATCGATAGGCCGGTCGAAACGAGATGCCAATTGCAGCTTGGCAAGTAGATCGGGGTCGCCTGCTAGTACGCCCGGAACATTCATCACTTCCGAGAGGAATCCTACTTCGTTCTGCTCAAACAACTGTTCAAGCTGTTCGGCATCCAGTCGTGCACCGGAAGTTTCAAAAGCGGTGGCTGGAACGCATGAGGGTGCGCCGAATAAAATATGGAACGGCGTCTGTCTCGCATTCTCCAGCATAAAACTTACACCTGCCAAGCCTAAGACATTGGCGATTTCATGCGGATCGGACACTGCGGCAACCGTGCCATGGCGCACCGCAATGCGACCGAACTCGGCAGGGGTCAGCATCGAGCTTTCAATATGCACATGGGCGTCGACAAAGCCGGGCAACAAATAAGCTAACGCCGTATTTTCAGTGCTGAATTCGCGTATTTCGATGATAACACCATCTTGCCAGGAAATTTCGGCATCAATAATCCGCCGTTCATGCACGTTGACTACATTGACGCGTAACCTGCCGGAGTTATAACTGAGTGTCATGAGCTTGCGCCTCGTGATGGGCCAGATTGTCGGGTGTTTCGAGCGCAATGTCGATTAGATTCGGTGGCAGGCTACGCGTCGGTTTAATACCCAGTTCTTTTAGCAATTCCGCTTGCCGGATCACATTACCACGACCGCTGCTGAGCTTGCTAAGCGCCTGATCGTAACTGTTGCGAGCCTGGTTTAAGCGAGTGCCGACTTCGGTTAAATCAGTAACGAAGCCAACTAGTTTGTCGTACAACTCGGCGCCGCGTTTGGCGATATCTTGCGCATTGCGATTTTGCTGCTCCTGTCGCCAGAGATGCGATACGGTGCGTACTACAAACAGCAAGGTACTCGGACTGACCAGGAGAACGTTTTTGGTCCAGGCCTCCTGCCAGACCTCGCTGTCGTGGGAAATAGCGAGCATAAAAGCCGGCTCAACCGGCACGAACATAATCACGAAATCAAGTGATTTAAGTTGATAAAGTTCTTGATAATTTTTTGACGACAACCCTTTGATATGGGTGCGCACCGAATCCAAATGGCGTTTGATTGCGTTATCGCGTTCAAGATCCGATTCAGCATTGACATGATCGTCATAGGCGTTGAGCGACACTTTGGCGTCAACTACCAGATGTCGACCCTCGGGTAAACGAATGATCACATCCGGCTGAGCGCGGCTGCCGTCATCACGCGTATGACTCTCCTGGGTTTGATAATGAACGCCGTTAGCGAGTCCCGACATTTCCAAGACGCGTTCCAAAATTAATTCGCCCCAGTTTCCCTGTGCTTTGGCCTGACCTTTCAAGGCGCGGGTAAGATTATGCGCTTCCAGAGACAGTTGTTGATTCAGGCCCATCAACTGCCTGACTTGCTCGGCCAGCGCTGAGCGGTCTTTGCCTTCCTGTACATAGACTTCTTCGACTTTGCCTTGGAATTCCTGCAATCTGATTTTTAAGGGATCAAGCAAGGCGCCGATATTGGTTTGATTTTGTTCGGTAAAACGCTTGGATTTTTCTTCGAGAATTTCCGAAGCCAGCGCCTTGAATTGATCGGAAAGCTGTTCGCGCGCATTGTTCAGTATCGCCAATTTCTCTTCGCCATGTTGCCGTTCGGCATTCAGTGCGGTCTGCAATTCGGCGCGTTGTTTAGCGAGTTCGCGTTGTTCAGTCGTCAAAAGCTCGCGTTGCTGAATTAATTCAGTCTTTTCTTGCTGCACACTACGGAGCAGTTGAGAGCGTTCGGCAAGCTGGGTGGTCATGCGGGTGAGTTCATCTTGAGCTTCGGCATGCGCTTCCGTTAATTGTGCCAATTGCGCTTCAAGGTGAATAACCCGGCTGGCGCGTTCAGCCAATTGAGCATTTTCTTGACGAGTTTTTTCAAATTGTTGTCGCCAATGTTCGACTTGTTGCGCTGATTCCTGATGCTCGCGTTGCATGCGGTTCAGATTGTTGAGCGCTGCCGCAAGTTTTTCCTGCAACTGGGTGATTTCGACCAAGCCTTCATTTTTGTCCTGTTGTCGAATAGTATCGATGCGGCTGCGCTGCAAGAGCCAGAAAAGGCCGCAGCCAATCAAGGCCCCGAGCAGCAAGTCCAAGAATAGCGGTAATCCAAATGTACTGGGTGGTTGCATTAAACTTACTTATCCCTATAAATTGATTACATTAGACGAGATGTTAATACCGTTTGCATCGAAAAAATGCATTGCCGAAGAGAGTTTTCGGTACGCCAATGCCAAATATATATCTTAAATTCAACTATTGGCAGAGTATCGCATTTGCAATGAACAATTGGGCCAGTTCACCATTTTTGCATGAAGAGTACGGGAATATTGTTTATATACTACACTTGATCCTATTCGATAGTTCAAAAGCATCAGCCGATCAAGAGTAAGAATTTACCAATGGAGATAAGTATCAAATTAAAAAGGCATTTCACTTTCTAAAATATATAGATATAAATTTAATTTTTAGATTAAACCTTAAATAAGGCATTGATATGAAATCCAAAATGTATTTTTTTGCATCTGCATTTTTGCTATCACTAGCAGGCACTGCAAACGCCCAACCAGAACCTCCCACGCTTTCAGTTTTCACAACAGGGAGTCGAGTAGACATTTCTTGGAACGAAATTAAAGGAGCAACCGGGTATACGTTAAGCTATGCACCCCTACCCTTTACGGGTCCAGCTTCCATTGTCAGTCTGGATATGGGCAACCAAAAAAAACTATCCAGTGAACTGCCGCCTAGTGCTAGTTACTATGTGGTTGTTCAAGCCAATGATAATACTGGCATTAGCCAATACTCCAACATTGTCTCTGTTAACATCGGCTCTTACCCAATCGCTGCCGATGTTTTTACTACCCGTGAAAAGACAGTTTCACCTGTGCCCTTGTCACTGATTACCCCGCAAATTGCTCCAGCCGATACTTCTCTCTATGATATTTTTGGTTACAGTGCGTGGCGAGCAGGCCCAGGTCTTTCTGTAGTTAAGCGACTTGACATTATGCCGACCGCTTATACGGGGGCATCAACCACGAATGTCGGACGGCTTCTAAATTTCTTCGCGATAACAGACATTCACATCACCGATAAAGAATCTCCTGCACAAGTGATTTACAGTGGTTTAACGGCCCCCTTTGGATCAGGCGGTCTATCATTCGGCGCTTACTCACCGATTATTTCCTATACTACTCAGGTCCTTGATGCGGCTATTCAGACAGTCAATGCTATTCACTATCGGACGCCCTTGGATTTCGGTGTTTCTCTAGGCGATGATATTAACAACACTCAGTTCAATGAGCTGAGATGGTTTATTGATGTATTAGACGGCAAAGAAATTAACCCAAGCTCTGGGAATCATATTGGCTCAAACAGTGTTGATTTTCAGAAACCATATAAAGCTGCCGGACTCGACAAGACCATTCCTTGGTATCAAGTGATCGGCAACCACGATCAGTATTTCACGGGTCTGTTCCGTCAAAGCGATTTTTTACGTAGCATTCATGTTGGCGATACTATCATCAATATGGGACTTAATTTTGACCCTCCAGGGATTGATAACCATGGTAATTTTATGGGGGTCGTCGACGGTTCAACACCTGATGGCGCCATCAGAGGAGCGGGCCCTGAATCTTACTTTAAGTCACCTCCTAAAGTAGTTGCAGATCCAGATCGTCATTCGCTCAGTACCATTAATGTCTCTGGCAACACGATAACGGGCTCCTCAACTTTAAACTGGATGAAAGAATTTTTTAATACCTCTTCAACCCCAGTCGGACACGGATTCACTCAAGCCAATATAGATAAAGATTTTGCCAGCTATACCTTTGAGCCGAAATCGAACATGCCAATCCGGGTGATTGCGCTAGACGACACCTGCAAAGCAAATATCAATGAACAATACCCTTATGATGGCCAAGGCTGTATCGACGAGGCTCGCTATAACTGGCTGGTTCAAGAGCTTGAAAAAGGTCAGGCCGAAGGTAAGCTTATGATTATCGCGGCGCATATTCCGATTTTACCTCAAACGAGTCTTACGAATCCGACGCCGGCACCGATGTTTTATGTTCCGCCTGCCTCAACTAAAGATCCACATGCATTTAAAACTGAAAATCAATTACTCGCTACCTTGCATAACTATCCAAATCTAATACTGTGGATTGCCGGACATCGCCACCTGAACACGATTACCGCGCAACCGTCTCCCGATCCATCTCGTCCCGAATTGGGTTTCTGGGAAGTAGAAACTGCATCGCTCAGAGATTTTCCTCAGCAGTTCCGTACCTTTGATATCGTTCGCAACAGCGATAATACGATCTCCATTATTGCCGTCGATGTCGATCCCGCAGTCAGAGACGGATCGCTAGCAGAAAAATCTCGTTCTTATGCAATTGGTATTGCCAGGGTCGGTGGAGGTCTTGCGACTTTCCCAGATGCCAGTTCCCATGCTAATAACGCCGAGCTGGTGAAACAATTGACGCCCACGATGCAGAAGATCATACAAAACTACGGAGCATCACTAAAGTAGTGAACTGCATTCAAAATATACCGCTATAGTTCCAAAGTCTATCTGAAACAACCCACCAAGAGGCGGTACTGGCGAAACTTTACCGTCTCTTTGCTAATATAAAGCATCCAGAATTCAGGAAATAAGTAACCTGCATGAAATAAATTACACAACTCACTCCCTCGCTCGCTCTTTGGGAGAGAATTGGAGTGAGGGGATATAAGTTGCCCAAGTTATTCCGTGCAAGTTATTTATAGTGGACTGCTTTTATTGGAAGGACATTTTTGCTGATATTAACGGGTATTATTGAAGTTTGCGAAGCTGTCTAACGATTTAGCAGAAATTGCTGAGTCATAAATAATGCGGCAATTGATCGCGCCTCAGTACATTCTCCTGTGGCCAGCAACGCATCGATTTCGCTGAGCTTCCACGGCACAACTTCCAACTCTTCCGGCTCGTCGCCTTCGAGTTTTTCGATGTAGAGTTGTTCGGCGATGACAGCATCGATCGTATGCTCCAGATAGGCGGGGGCAATCGAGAGCGTACTCAGATGATGGAATTGCTCAGCACCATAGCCGACTTCCTCTTTAAGTTCGCGGTTTGCAGCTTCAAACATGTTTTCGCCCGAATCGATTTTGCCTTTGGGTAAGCCCAGTTCGTACCGATCAAGTCCAGCCGCATATTCGCGTACCAGTAATACCGTTTCAAGATCAAGTAGCGGGACAATCAAGACTGCGCCACCCGCTTCACCGCGCCTTAAACGCTCAAAGCGGCGTTTTTGACCATTGCTAAACTCGATGTCGAGTGCTTCGATCTGAAATAACCGACTACTGGCTAAGGTGGTCCGGTTCAGGATTTTGGGTTTTTGCTGCATGGTGACCTTCGCCGGAGGTTAGTTTTTGAGCGGATCGGTGTAGAGTTCACTTGCGCCATCCATGTTGTCGGTTTCTTGATATAACAAAGGTACGCCGCGGGTAAGTTGTCTTGCGTCAAGCACATTGCAGACCACAATTTCATGATCTCCCGCCGGTGCAAAATGACTAACCACACAATCGAAATAGACTAAGGCCTGACTTAATATTGGTGCGCTTGATTTGGCGTGTTGCCATTCGAAACCGGCCATTTTGTCGAGCAAGCCGGGGGTGCCGAAGTGCGCTGCAATGGCTTGTTGATCTTTGCCCAGCACGTTGATCGAGCATTGTCCACCTGATTTTAAAATTGCATACGAACGATGTTGCGGATTGATGCTGAAGGCCAGGAGCAAGGGCTCAAATGAAACTTGCATGACCCAGGCGGCAGTAAAGGCATGTTGGTGGTGGCGGTCGTTCACGCCAATCACGTAGACGCCATGGCTAATAAATTTGCATAATGTTTCGATTGATTCACTCATAGTCGGTACCTTTAGGCCTGGATCAATTGTATCCGCATGGATAAATCAACCGCTTTGATGTCTTTAGTTAATGCGCCAATCGAAATAAAATCAACGCCGGTTTGAGCGATTTCACGGATATTCTCTAGGCGAATATTGCCCGAAGCTTCAAGTTCTATGTTTCCGTCCACGAAACGAACAGCCTCGCGTAATTCGGCGACCGAAAAATTGTCCAGCATGATACGGTTCGGTTTCGCCTGTAATGCCTCCCGAAGTTCGGCCAACGATTCGACTTCGACCTCAATCCAGACCGCCGTTTGTTGTCGTGCTGTATTGACCGCGTTTGCAATCGAGCCCGCCGCCATAATATGATTCTCCTTGATCAGTACCGCATCATATAAGCCCATGCGATGGTTGTAGCACCCGCCGCAGGTGACCGCGTATTTTTGAGCAACTCTCAAACCGGGAATGGTTTTACGGGTATCCAGCACTTTGCAGGAAGTTCCGGCGACCGCTTCAGCATAGCGTCGGGAAAGTGTAGCGGTGGCTGAAAGACTTTGCAGCAGATTCAAGGCGGTGCGCTCGCCGGTTAACAGCGCTCGGGCCGGGCCATCGAGGCGGCACAATAAGGTATCGGCCGGAACGGCGCTGCCTTCGGCATGCAGCCAGGTGATCTGAATCGACGCATCCAAATAGGCAAAGACCGCCTCGAACCACGCTTGTCCGCATAAGACCACTGCTTCGCGCGTAATGACTTCGGCGCTGGCACGGGTGACGGCCGGGATAATTGCCGCGGTAACATCGCCGACCCCCAAATCTTCTTCAATAAAATGACGAATTTGTTCGCCCGTTATCGTTTGCCTCATCTCAATCGCTCAATTACTGACCAAATGAGGAAACTATACCTTAATCGCCGGTATAATTCAGCGTCTTGGTTAGTTTTTTCAGAGCTTTTATGCATATTTCCAAACATATCCTGAGTGGTGCGCGCTGGCTGCCTTCGCCAAATTTCGATGAGCGCACCTCGGTGAACGATATTTCGTTACTGGTGATTCACTGTATCAGTCTGCCGCCAGCAGAATTTGGACATGATTATATTGATCAGTTGTTTTGCAACCAACTCAATCCAGAAGATCACCCTTATTTCGAAGGAATTTATCAACTGCGCGTGTCAGCGCATTTATTGATCCGACGAGATGGCGAGATCGTTCAATATGTCCCGTTCGACAAACGCGCGTGGCATGCGGGCGTTTCAGAATATCAGGGACGCAGCAAATGCAACGATTTCTCGATCGGCATCGAGCTTGAAGGCATTGAGACGATTGCCTATACCGAAGCCCAATATCAACAACTTGCCGAGGTGATTAAGGTCTTGCTTGAACAATATCCGAGCTTATCGAGACAGGCGATGGTTGGTCATAGCGATATTGCGCCCGAACGTAAAACCGATCCGGGGCCGTTGTTTGATTGGGAGCTGCTGAGTCGGTTATTGAATGTTGAAAATTAATGGGGTATTGATTAAGGTAGCCTCGATAAGGCTTGCAAAATCCAGGGGGTGATATTACTGCTGATCCAGGATTTGATCTGGACTAACTGTTGATTCGCCATCGTAGCCTAGCTCCTTGATTAATCTGCCTACCATACATTCAATTATGGAGATATCTCCGGAATTGAAGGGGGTATTACTACCAAATCCGCCATTAGGATAAGAGATAAAACAGTGTTTACTTAAATCTTTACCAATTGGATATCTTGCTGAGGAGACTAACTTTATGTGCAGACTTGAGAGGCTAAGTTTTTCTTCTTCGTTTACTGAGAAGTTCGTGACTTGCGCTAATTTAGGTAGATCATGGCCACTAATACCTTTTATTCCAACGAATTTGTCGTCTACTACAAACATATTCCCGTGTTTTAGCCACAATGCTTTAAGAAGATTTTCAAGAGCAAAACCGTAAAGAAGAAACGCAGATGGGAGTAACTTTGCTTCTTGCGGTATCTTCGAGCCTATAGGCAGATCCATGTCAAGGTGGCGGAGTTCAAGGATCAATACACGAGCCCCTGCTAATAGGTGGTCGGCAGACATGAACCATGCACTAGTGGCGTTTCCTGCTGACTTGAAGAGTTGTTTTGTGAGGTCGCCGGGTGGTCGTCTTTGAACTGTCATTTAAAAGGGCTAATGGTTGAGTTTACAGAGTTACGTGGCTTTTCACACAGGTCCGATGAAATGATCCGTTTGGTTTGATATGGTCGCCACAGCGGCTTTGCATGCTTTACAAAAGTCTTCAATTTTAAATTTGGAAATAGTGTTTTGGTTACCCATTCCAGCATTTGCAAAGATGAACAATGTATGCGAGCCCGAGTGAGCTATTGTAAACTTAACCTTGGTCGTACTACGATGTTTCAATTTATTCAGCGCTTTTTCCAATGTTAGCGCAGTTGGAGTTGTACCTGCAGGTAAAGCGCCCTGTTCGGGAGAAAGAGACGAAAAGAATGATTCATCGCTCGGAGTGGCAGGGTCGACTAAATCACCGACTCGTGCATCTAGCGCTAACTTAAATGGGCTGTTTGCCCAGTTAGGTTGTTTGGCTTTCTCGTCCCGATGGCGAAGAAGTTCATTCTGAATATGATCAAGAAGCTGAAACGCTTCTTCGCTAGTAGCAAGGGCATCAGCAATTTCGTTGGAAAGCCAACTGCGACAAAAACCGGCGGACAGATCACCAACTTTACGGATAGAATCATAAAGCGATTTCGGCGTGTATGTTTGGTCGACGAGAAATTTTATGTGTCGGTTGCTCATTTGATCTCTAGTGTGGTCAAGTATTGATGGTTGAATACGCTAAGTAATTAATTCTTCAGACCAATATAATCACTCGAAACATGCTACTACGGCAATGGTAGACCCTAGCTCGCGTAAGTCGGAACGCAATAGCGGTTCCGACGAATGCAGAACGTGGATAAGTATTTTCATGTTTGTGTCTATCAGAGCGATATCCTGGCGCCAGTTTGATTAAGACATCCGGTCCAAACTTCACATGCCCAATACCGTGATCGCTGAACCGTTCTCGATCAGCTCTTCCCGATACAAACGCTCTTCCCAGGCTTTATTCGCATCGAGTTCAAACAAAATCAGATAGCCGTGGCTCAACCCCAAGCGGGCGGTATAGCGCGCTAATTGTTTGAGGCCATCATCTTTTGACCATTGGTCGTAATTAAGTTTTAATTCGATCACAAACTGTTCATCGGCAAATTCAATCAACAAATCACAGCGACCATTACCGACCGCCATTTCGCGTTCGATATTGCCGCCGCCGTTGATAATGCGCTGCAAGAACGCCATTAGTAACAACTGCCTGCCGACCTCTCGAAAATCAAATTTCGAAAGCCACGCTTCGGAATGGCGGCGATAGAATTTTTGAAAAGCCATCAGTAAGGCATCCAAATCCAGTTTACCGTTACCGTGAAAGATACACTATGCGGGAGGCGAGCAAACTCCTGACCTTGAAAGGCCATTAAAAAATCGGCTTAAACAATTTAAGCCGTTATGTAACCGTACTGTTTAAGTTTCTTTATCCAACGTGGAGCATTTCGTTGAACAGATAGTGCTTCGTAATTCATTTCAG
>CANNKG010000024.1 GCA_947505105.1 Methylococcaceae bacterium
CTTTTCTTACCACGACTAACGACTTCGGTAATTAGCGAACGGTTCGTAGCCCGGATTTCTAGTGTTGTGTTGTTTTTTTGCTCATTAGCTCATGATACAGGATCAGGCAACGAGCGTTTGGTTTTGTCCCGGCTTAAGTGGGTAGCCTAAATATGGAACAAATAATAATTCAATTTTTTATACGATTCAATTAGTTGTTGCACAAATTTATCAACTGATCTAAATTAACCAAATAATATCTTCTGGAGAAAAAATATGCACGCAGCTAAAGATCTCGCGACCAATGAAAGACGACAGCAGACTTATCAGTTAATTGCTGAATTAAAGTTAGAAAGACTTACAGTTTGGTCGTTGTATTCTGAAATAGCTAATCTCAAACCTTTTACCGTTCATCCTGATATTAAACAAAAGCTAAACCAATTTTTGCAATTATTGATTGATTATATATCATTAGGTCATTTTGGGGTTTACGAACGTGTGCTATCAGGCACAGAGCGACGTGATCGGATTCTACTTGTGGCTTATGAAATTTTTCCTGACTTATCGATTACCACTCAGGTTGCTGAACTGTTTAACGAAAAGTATGAACATCTCGAAGATTTTGAAGATCTAGAAAAAGATTTATCGGTTTTAGGGGAGAATCTTGCTTTAAGAAGCGATCTTGAAGATAAATTATGCAAATTACTGATGTAATTTCTCACTCGTAAGATAATAACCTTGCAAAAATAGTTCGAAATCCCGTGCCGCTATAGGTTGACTCGCCAAGTATCCTTGAAAATAATCGCAAGCTTGGCTTTTTAGAAAATCAAGTTGTTGCTTGGTTTCAACACCTTCAGCAACAACTTCCAGTCCCAAATTTTTAGCCATTGCAATAATGGTTGCAGCGATTTCCATATCATCCCGTTGCTCTGGAATGTCATCAATAAAACTCTTATCAATTTTAAGCACATCTACCGGTAATTTTTTAAGATAAGCCAAAGAAGAATAGCCGGTTCCAAAATCATCAATAGCAATATGAATATTTTTTTGATGTAATTTCTTCAAAATTTCAATGGCTTCATCTTCACGTTTCATCAATGTTCCTTCCGTGATTTCAAGTTCGAGAAGATGAGCAGGGAAATTAGTTTGCGCCAAAGTTTCAAGGACAATTTCGTTAATATCGCTATACAAAAACTGATGAGGAGAAACATTGACCGCAAGTTTTAAGGGAGGGTAACCCGCATCTAACCAGAATTTCCCCTGTCGACACGTCTCTTTTAGCACCCAATTACCAATTGCGGTAATTAATCCGGTTTCCTCAGCAATTGGGATGAAACGTAGCGGCATGATAAATTCACCGGAATGAGTCCGCCAACGCAATAAGGCTTCAGCGCCGATAATTTGAGCACTATTAATCGAAATTTGAGGTTGATAATAGACCAACAATTCCTTATTTTCGATGGCTCTACGTAATCGGCTTTCGATGTCAATTCGTTCGCGCGCGGCGGTGGTCAACTCTTCCGAAAAATATTTGAAACGATTGCGACCTTCATTTTTTGCTTTATAGAGGGCAGTATCAGCCTGCTGTAATAAATCATCAGCAGAATGGCCATGAAGTGGATAGACCGCGATGCCAATACTTACTCCAATACGCACATCGCTACCATTTTGCAACTGCCAAGATTCGCTTAGCGCGCTGATAATATTGGTCGCGACCAAACCAGCAGCTTCCGGATGCGGTAAATCTTCGAGCAAAACCGTAAATTCGTCGCCGCCTAGCCGACATATCGTATCAACGCCTCGTAAGCGTAACGATAGGCGTTCGGCAACTTGTTGTAATAATTGATCTCCAGCCAAATGTCCGAAACTGTCATTAACATTTTTAAATCGGTCCAGATCAAGCATTAATACCGCAACGATTTTAGTATGCCGAATAGCCGATTCAAGGGCATGTTCTAAACGTGAGCGCAATAGCATCCGATTGGGCAACCCGGTTAGCGGGTCATGATGCGCGCGAAACTCCAATTCCATTTCAGACGCTTTAAGTTTGGAAATATCCGCAAAGACGCCGACATAATTAATAATTTGTTGGTTATTACCGCGTACCACACTAATGCTTAATAATTCAGGGAAAATCGCCCCGCTCTTGCGTCGATTCCAGATTTCCCCTTGCCAGTGATCAGTACTATGAATAGCTTCCCACATATGCATGTAGAAATTTTTTTCATGGCGCCCGGATTGTAAGAATCGTGGGTTTTGACCAATAATGTCGAGTTCAGAGTAGCCAGTAATCTCGGAAAAAGCTTGATTCACTAGAATTATCTGACAGTCAGCGCTCAAAATCATCACGCCTTCCCGAGTACTTTCAAATACCGCTGCGGCTTGTCGCAAGCGTTCCTCATTGAGTTTCAAATCGGAAATATCGGTCACGGTCCCCACATATCCGAGTAATTCGCCGGTATTATCCAATTCAGCTTCTGCCTGTCCAACCACCCAATGAATTCTGCCATCAGGCGTTTGAAACCGAAACTGCATACTAAAAAAACATTGCTTACGAATTGCCTCAAACCATGCGCTAGAAACCGACTCCCGATCTTCGGAGTAAACCGACTGAAGCCAACCATTTCCTTCTGCGTCAAAATTTGATAAACCCGTGATCTGACTCCATTGTTCGTTGACGTATTGATAGTTCCCTTTCGCATCGGTTCTAAAAATTCCGACCGGGGCAATCTTCGACAATGTTCGGAACATTACCTCACTTTCTTGCAGAGCGAGTTCGGTTTGTTTTCGATCGGTGATATCTCTAAAACCTATGACATAAGCTGATTGCCCATCCCATAATAGCGGTGTAGAGCGCATTTCAGCCCAAGCAATTCCGTGTTTTCTGATCAGGTTAATATCCTGGTAGGTGTTTTTATCACCACCGACAGGAATTGCCAGCGACTTGCCCAAGAGACTACCTCGTCCTAATAATTGCTCAGCGGCTTGATTGGCATACAACACTAGACCCTGAGTATCGACTACCAGGACTCCATCAGTGATGGTATTGAGAATCTGGTTAAGTTTTTCTAAGGTTTCTTTCATAGCTTAAGTTTATACCAATGGTTAAGAAGTCCCAGGAAAGGACTGTCAAAGCACCTGATTGAATAAAAAATTCGAAAACACACCGTTAAATAATCACGGTTTGAATACCTGAAGCTTGAGTTTCGGTGGAAATGGCTTTAACTACCGACGATATTCGCGATAAATCACCCAATAATTTGAGTACCGGCTTAGGCAACTCCCGAACCAGCATCGGCGTTGCAAATATTTCTTTTTCAAGTGCCTTTTCAGGCGTTCCAAGTACCTCAACAACATCAAAAATCCAATAGCCAGGCTCGTAAAGACTAGTCAGCCTTTCAGATAATTGATCGACAAGTTGTCGAGTCTCCTTATTTAAGGATACCACGTATAAAGTAAGCACTAGCTTATGCTGAAAAGCATTCCGTTCTTCAAGTTGAGTTGGTGAGCGAGTCACCTGAGCAATATTGCGGATTTGTGACGAAGACAAGGGTTTGCTGGCCAACTCAAACTGAAGCCCTTCATCATGTGCAGCCTTTAGTTGCTCCATAAAGTCACTCGCAAAAGCGGTCACAATGTAGACACACAATGAATCATCTACCGCTTTTAAACGTCTTAACGTTTCTACACCGTCTATGCCAGGCATCCGCAAATCCAGAAATATTAAATCCGGGCGTTCGCTCCGGACCATTTCGATACCTTGCAAACCATTCTCAGCTTCTCGCACAGTATAACCATCATCTTCGAGAATGAGTTTGAATGCACCACGAACCGCTTGATCGTCATCAATTACCAACACGTTCTTTGCCATATTTGTACCTTTCAAAAAACAACCTATGCTGCGTGTATACAACCATCAAAATGTTAGTGAAGATTTTCCTTCCATAAACGAAATTTCAAACGCATACAACATCCATTTCCCGGCTGACTTTCCAGCATAATCGAGCCACCCACATCCTGCATTAAACGACGGGTAACCGATAAACCCAGACCGGTGCCTTTGCCGGGTGGTTTTGTCGTGAAAAATGGGTCAAAAATCCGCTGTTGTATTTCCTGAGCAATCCCTACACCATTATCGCAAACCATTAACTCCAGCCAGTCGTCAATAACCCTAGCATCCACAAGTATAGTCGGTTGTACGCAATCAGTAAGAGCATCACGGGCATTTATCAATAAATTCACCAGAATCTGTTGGAGAATATCTGAATTACAGGAGATTGCAGGCAAGCTATTTGGCAAGTTATTGCTTACCTGAATTTCGGTTTTGCGTAGTTCGCCTTCCAGTAGAAACAAGGTTTGCTGCAAAATATCCTGGATATTGCAACTTCCAGTAAGGTTGGATTTATTTCTGACGAAAACCAGCATATTACTGACAATTTTTTTAATCCGTTGAATTTGTTGCATCGCTTGAGTAAGAATCTCGCGAGATTTCTCATCCGGTGTGCGATCGCACACAAACTCTACAAAATTCATTACACCCATCAAAGGGTTATTGATCTCATGTGCCACCCCACCAACCAAGGTACCTAAAGCAGATAATTTTTCCATTTGCAGAAGATGTTCTTGATTTTCCTGAAGTTGCATATAGGCATGGCGCGTTTCTTCAAGTAAACGGGCATTTTCAAGCGAAATAGCCGCCTGAGAGCAGAGTAATTCGGTCATATCAATCTTTTCCGAAGTAAAAACACCAACCGACAGCCTATTTTCGAGATACAAAACGCCAACCAATTGAGTTTGCTTGATCACCGGCAAACATAATAGTGAGCGTACGCCCAAATCTAATAACTCTTGATTTTCCTTAAACTCACCTTCCACGGAGGCATCCCGTAGCACGATTTTTTCTCGAGTTCGCAGCACGTAGTTCACGACCGCATGGCAGATATTGCTTGCTTCCTGTAATGGATAATTTTGCTTATGCACGATGATCTTTATTCCGGTGTGCCGCTCAGCGACAATCATTATCTCCTTATCCTGAAGAATCAACAGGTAGCCATGCTGTGCGGATGAACTTTCCAGTACGACGGTCATAATCTTCTGTATCAATTCACTTAACTCAGTTTCGGCAGATAATGCCAAAGCTGATTTCATCAGGTAATTAACATCCAGATTAGGTAATGTCGAAAGCCCAAGTGACTCATCGAGTGGCACCAGATTGCCACCTAAGGCGTCAACTAAGGTAAACTCATGATAATGTTGCAAATTCTTGAGTTTACTGTCAGCCTTGGCAAGCGTATAAAAACGTCTCGCCTCCATGAAATAAATTTCGGCCACGCCTAACTGCCCCTGAACAATCACCTCGGCCAGACATTCATATAAATGACCCGTTAACAATAGATAATCATAGGATTGCGCCAATCCAATCGCATCCAGATATAAATTGCGCGCCTCGCGAAAATCGCCCTTACAACGAACCATTTCAGCATAAATAAACGCTACATAAGGCTGAAGTAAAGGCCCAAGCCGCGCCCATGTTTCAATTTTGGTCAGCAAGGGCTTCAGTTCACGCTCTAGTCTCGCGCAGTCCGATGGGTCGGCAAGGCGCAAATTATTAAGAATTCGGAACACATACCATAGTCTTTTGAGCACGTTATCGGTCAAGCCGTGCAAAGAATGTTCGACCTGCTGTAACGCTTTAGCGGATTGCGCATAATGCCCCAGATAATAGTGCGCAAAGCCCAACAAAACATAATAACTACCGGTCGCTGCCACATAATTATTTTCCTGCCATTGCGTCAGCGTGATCTGCATATCGCGCGGCTGATCGCCCTGCATCGGTTCAACCCAACCGGCCAGGACGGCTTCAGCCAACCCTACCGAAAAAAGCAATTGATTTTTAGTCGAAAACTGCAAACATTCTGCAGCCGTTTCTGCCACCAGAGCCAAATTGTTGCCTTGGACGATTAGATTCCACATCAATGGCCCATAAGACAAACCCGCATTGTATAAATCACCGCAATTTTTTCCGCATTGAATCGCTCGATGACAATACTCGACAATTTCATGCGGATGACTGCGTGAATGCATATTGCACCAGACAATACCATTCATTCCGCGGGTAGCACCAAACGTATTTGGATACATGGCACATAAATCGTGGGCTAAATCCTGATACCGAAACGCCAAATCGAATTCTTCATGCTCGCCCAGATTAAGCCCCATAATTGAAAACGAATAAATCACCGATTCATCCATTCCCCCTTGAAGACAATGCAAGGTCGATTGAGCCGCCGATAAATAGAGTTGCGGGACCAAACCCGACATGTACAAATCAGGAATCAACTCACTGTAAAACGCCAATTCGATCTTACTTTTTCGCTCATGGGTAAACGGCATATGTAAGATTTTCTGCCACACATCACCTTGTTCGGCAATTTTGTTCATCAATAACTGCATGCGTCGCTGCGCCTGTTCAGGATCGCTCGGAATTGCCTTGTTAAAATACCCTAAGCCCCGATTGGCCGTCAGAATGGCTTTATTAAAATTTCCAAATGACGAGAGTGATGTCGTTTGTTCGGCAAGCGCTTCAGCTTTATCTAAATCAGTTAAGGCATGCACAATCAAGTCATTCAGCAACGCTTCGGACGCCTCATAACGTCCGCACATCAGATCAGTTTTAGCTAGGCGCTGATAAATCCGATAAGTTAATTCATACGCAAATTCCCAGCAATCATGAGGCAGGATATCATGAGCTTTTCTGAAGAATTCGTTGGCCGCTTCCCCTGCCAGCGCTTCCAATGCTTTATTTCCGGCATGAAAATTAATCTTTGCGAGTTGATAACATTGTTCAGGCTCAAGCTGAACCGGTTTACCCAAATTTAAATGCGCTGCAATCGTGAACAAATTGTCAAGCAATTCAAGAT
Organism: Methylococcaceae bacterium; assembly: GCA_947505105.1. GTDB lineage: Bacteria > Pseudomonadota > Gammaproteobacteria > Methylococcales > Methylomonadaceae > SXIZ01. The sequence continues at coordinate 6,900 of CANNKG010000024.1, forward strand.
TATCGTCGACGGGCTGATCCGCTAACAAACGTTTACCGATACGCCAATGGATGGCCGGACGTGCTTCCTTTTCTACTTGACGGAGCACCGACTCTTGAACACGATCATGGACGAATTGTAAATCGGATTTATTTTCGAGCAACAATCCAAGACTCAATACTGATTTCAAAGCCTCAAACAGCTCATCAATACGAAAATCAAGCACCTGAGCCACTTCTTCGACTGTGAATCGATTCCCCATGCACGCACAATGATCGAGGATATGTAAAGTCGCAACCGGAAGTTTACGTACTTTTGAACTAAATAACTCGACAACTGATGCCGGAATATTGGTTTCACGAATTCGCTGCATATCCCAAAACCAATGCTGTTCGGCGTCGGTATGCAACAAATTTTCGTTATACAACCAAGCTAAACTTTCACTTACGAAGAGTGGATTACCTTCGGTCAGATGCGCGATAAATTCGGCCAGATTTGCGGTGGTGTCTAAAGTCGAATCCAATATGTAAGCGACCATTTCATGACAGGCAGCATCACTTAATGCCTCAAGACGAATTTCAACCAAGGGACCTTGGTAGCCCTGTACTTTTCGAATTAACTTGGTTAAAGGATGACTTGCATCGACTTCGTTATGCCGATAAGCCCCCATAAAAAACAAATACCGATGATCCTGATGATTGTTGAACAAGTTCTGTAAAAAATCGAACGTTGCACTATCACACCATTGCAAATCATCAATGAATAACACCAGTGGATTTTCTTCGGTGGCCAGACAGCGTAAAAATCGTCCGAACAGATTGTTAAATCGGTTGCGTGCCTCAACAGGGGGTAAATTGGCAACTTCAGGTTGCGGGCCGACAATAAATTCCAGCTCGGGAATAACGTCGATCATCACGCGTCCATTATGTTCCAGCGCGGCGATAATTTTGGCTCGCCAAAGTTTAACCTGATCATCACTTTCGGTCAGAAAGGTGCGCATCAGATTGCGTAACGCCTGAAGCAACGAACTATAAGGAATGTTTTTCTGATATTGATCAAATTTGCCTGAGGTAAAATAACCGCGATTTTTTACGAGCGGTTTCTGTAATTCTTGAATCAATCGAGTCTTGCCGATACCAGACAACCCCGAAATGAATACTGAGCGAAACTTACCTTGTATGACTTCGGCATAATGCAATTGAATCAACTCACTCTCTGCCTGGCGCCCCACCATTTTAGAAATAAATACAACACGGCGAATTCGGTCTTGCTGTCCAATCACAAAGTGTGAAATCGATCCATTTTGGGTGAATTCCTGCTGACACCGCATAAAATCAGCCAATAACCCGGAAGCATTCTGGTAACGTTTTTCAGGTTGTTTACTCATCAACTGCGCAATAATATCGGCCAATACTTCCGGGATCCCCGGGTTAAGCTCATCCACTCGAACTGCTTCCTCCGCTAGATGTGAATGAATTAATTCAAGAGGATCAGTCGAAAAAAACGGTAAACGTCCGGAAAGCAATTCATAACAAACAATGCCGAGAGAATATAAGTCAGTCGAAAAATCAACGCGGTAATTAATACGACCAGTTTGTTCGGGAGAAGTGTACGCTAACGTGTTACGCACAAATTCAGCATCGTAAATAAAATGACTGACATCCCGAATATCCAGCGGAGTAATAAAATCGGTTAGTTTCAGCAAATAAGTGCCGGGTTGCAACAGAATATTATGCGGCTTGACCCCGCCATGGGTAATGCCGGCGTCGTGTACCACCTGAAGAATATCGGCCAGGGTCACCGCCAACATCAAAAAATCTTCCAAATGCAAAGGCCGCTGCTGTTCACGCCAACGATTCAAAGAATGGCCATCAAACCAAGGTTGAACGATAAATTGTCGATTCCGATCAGATTCCAAAGACAGCGGCGTAAGGACACGCGGGTCATGCAAGACTTTCAATCGCTCAATCTTTTGACGTAAATGCCGAGATTGCTCATCTTGGGTCGCGAGCAGCTTGAGAATTTTGATCATTAAAGGTTGGCTCGGACTATGTTTGTAGAGCCCCTTATAAACAGTCGCCTGCAAACTTTCTCCCAGCATCTCCAAAAGCAGATAATTTTCCAAGTGAGGTATCTCAATCGTTGAAGCAGCATAGGTTAAGCTTTGCCCGGGCATTTGCCGACCTCTCTTCCAAACTTAAACAAAAAAACTGAACTTATGATCTGAAATTTTAAGTTCATCAATGAAATCAAACGTCTTAACGTAAGTATAGTCAAAAATGAAACTTGTACACAAAAACGCCAAAGCTATCTGGAAATTAGATTGTGTATAAAATCAAAATTTTTTGTTGAGCGTAACAGAAGAGTGTTGCTGAGGGATTTAAAACTGCATTGACAAAGTGGAACGAGACTTGTAGCCCCATTTTTTAACGCTTTTAAGTTTAATGACTCATTTAGCCACTTTAAAATTTTACGGAGGGTAAATTATCGACTCATCCTGAACTTCCTGCTTTTCAATTGGAATAAAGAGTAGAGCCCATATTTCATATTATCAGAGCACCAGATAGACTCGAAGCCCTTAAAATTGTTAGCAGTCGCGTATTTTTTGCCAATTTTTTTGAGTAGGTTACTCAGAAAATCTTTCGCAAAAATAGCGACTTTACTTTAATTTCGGATACTGGGTTAAATTACCGACTCTTAGATACTAACGGCGATAGTCTTCCAGAACTGCAGCTATGGTAAGTTCATTTTTAGCCAGGGGTTTTATGATGGTAAGCGCATCTGAAAGGATTCGTGACGCTTTAGGTAAGTTCAGAATATTTTGACGCATTAAATCGTAGGCGCCAAAAACTGCAACCGCGAAAAATTGTTTGATGAGCGAATAATGATTTCGATTCAAACCGGCCAAAATCGCAATCGATTCTTGAGCGTTAACTCCACCTCTCTGCAGATATTTAAATACCGCAGTTTTGAGCAAGGCATTTGACATTACGCCATAGAGAGCGTTAGCAAGGATATTCAAGTTAGCATTTGCGTGTTGTCGATCACGGTAATACGCTTCGATTTTCTCATGGATCAAATCGGTATTTTTGAAATCCGGCATCGCTAATAAATGCGCACTCAATATTTCGATATCCGAGAATACTGCCGTTAGGCCACCTCCAGTTAACGGATGACGCATATTCAAGGCATCACCGAGCATCACTGCACCCTTACGTATAATCGGCTTTGCCGCCATGTAGTGATTGGGCATAACCTTAAACTGCCCTTCCTCGAGCGCCTGCTGGTAACTAGTGCGCATACCTTCTGGAATGAACGGCGTAACATTTGCTTCAAGATGGGCCTGCAGTAACAATTTTTTCGGTGGGTGCTCCCCCGGAAAATCGATCAAAATTCTGACTTCATTGCTGGAAATCGGATAACAAATGAACGGTGTGGGTCCTGACAAGAAAACATGCCCATGTTTTGGAAACGGCATATCGCAGTCTTTTAAAATCAGACCGATAAAATAAGATGTGACGGTTTTTTCGTTTTTACTAAGACTTTCTCTGAAATTAGAAAAGAACCCATCACTGGTAATGGTTAAAGGCGCATGAATGGATTTTATTTCCAAAGTCGTGCTATCCCGGTAGCTCACACCAATAATTTCATTCTGGTCATTTTCGAGTAGCTGTAATGCTTTGCCGTGTATCTGCGTCACCGTATCACTTTGCAGCGCAGATGCTCTGATTTTTTGCAAAAAACGGCCATTATGCAAACCCATACCCCGATAGTTCTGCGGATAGGGTATGGTTATTTTTTCGTCGTCTTTTAATAAAGCATAACCTTCAACGGGTTGTGCATCAAAGTCATCTAGTAAAGATCTAAGTCCCATTTTTTCAAGGGACAAGACGGCCCCTGGTTGCAACAATTCACCAACAATGCGCTTTTTCTCCTTATAGCAATGATCGATTAAGGCAATTTTAATGCCTTTGGGAGCTAGATAAGCAGCGATAGTAGCGCCCGCCATGCCGGCGCCGATAATACAAATGTCGAATTCTGATTTCATATTAAGCTAGTTGTCTCAAACTCTTTAAACAGGGTTGATTCATTTATCATTTCTGAGTAGATTGCCTATGGTATCGACTTAACGCCCAAATAGGAAAACTATTCCTATAATTAGCGTAGGTTATCATGCAGTTATAATTAAAAACGCCGGAAATACTTTCCTGCGGCCAATCACCAAGGGGGGTTTGTCTGCTCAAAAGCAGATCGGTACCGGCCCTAATGACTCTCTTCTCGGAAAAATCAGCGGCCATCAACGCCAACAATGCCCAAGCGGTATTTACGACTTGAGAAGTAGAAGCTTCGGTATAAACTAATTTGGAACAAGATTCGAAGGTTTCACCCCAACCGCCATCCTGCTTCTGCTTACTTACCAAAAATTTACACGCTTTGCTTGTGCTATCCGCGATAACCCCATCTTCAATATACTGCTTGCCTTTGGACTTAGCAATTGCTTCAACAGCAAACCAAGTCGCATAAGTGAAACAAACCGCCCAGCCACCATACCACGAACCATCAGGCTTTTGCTGCTTTAAAATAAATTCGAGCCCGGCAATGATTGCTTGGCGTATTTTATCGTTTTTATAGTCAGGATAGATTTCCTGAATTTCTATTAACGCAATAACACACGCCGCCGTACATTCCGTCCATGAATAGTCGATCATTATATCGGCAAATACTTCCGAGGGATTAAGTTTTTCAAGCCATTTAGGCGCACGCTGCAGTTCATAGGTTGCCCAACCGCCATCGGCGTTCTGGTACGAAAGAATTATGTCAACCGCCTGTTCGATTCGTTGAGTGTTAATAACAGGGGTTAACAATCCCGACTGATGAATAGCTAGGGTAGCACTTAACCCTTCGGCGGTGCAATCGGCCACTGGCCATCCGTTTTCCGGCGTTGAGAAAGGCCAGCTACCGATCATCGGATGCCGAAAAAATTCAGCGTGAGTTGGATGTTCGGCCTTGATTTGACAATAATCGATGAAGCGATAACTGTTAGCGATTGTTTCAGGAAATAATTTACCTAAGTCACTTTCGAGCATCGCGCGGGTCGCGAAGGCCACATCCCAAAGCTGTGAACCATTGTAACCGCTCATTTTCATGCCATCTTCGGCAACCCACAAATAATCGTACCAGCGTGCGACATGCTTTTTAAATTGCGCGGAATCTTTGCCGTAAGCATGCCAAATACAAATGGAATTGATCGCTTTATTGACCGGGCCGATATCGACATAGTCGGTTTGAGCGTCTTCAGCATTCAGATAGCGCAGAATGAATGCGATCGCTTTTTTGCGCAACCAAGTCCAGGCGAATTTTTCATAATTATTGGTGAAAAAATTCATCCATTTCAACACCCCGGATGGCGTAGTGTAACGATCTTTTTCACATAAGGCGTTGCGTTGTTTTGACCAGTCGATCGTTGCGAAATCTTCAGTATAGAGTTCTTCTCGTAACGACAAAATCAAGTCGTTTACCGGCACACTGATACGTTCAGCATAGCAGTAGGCCATCGGCAGATATACCATGCGAGTATGACACCAATAACGCCAAGGATGCACCGGTAACCATTTCGGAAATAACCACATTTCAGGGAACAGGCTGTTAAAACCTTCCCAATGATACAAATTCAAAACCGAAAGATAAAACTTACCCCATGAAGGAATGCCGGTCGCACCGCCATTGGCTTTGATCCAGGCGCTAGCCTTGACCATTCGCTCATCGTCTTTGCCAACGCCCAGAATGCGTAATGAAACATATTGCATAACCGTACCGAACATCGTCGAGTCACCTTCGATATGCATGCCCCAACCAGAATCCGAATTTTGATGATTAAATAAATACAGTTTCATCATTTCCCGATGCGCTTTCGGAAATGGCGTCTCGGAAATATAAGACGCAATTAAAATGCCTGGCAACAAAAACAACGGCCCACCGTAATCTCCAGGCCAGTGGCCATCTTTACTTTGGAGAGCGGAAAAGTAGTTAATACCTTTGACTAACCCGTCAACAATTTTTTGGGCTTCAGGAGATTCGGCTTGGGGAATTGGCCCACTAAATTCCTTGAATTGAGCGTTGATAGCACGATGTCTGAATACCTGATCCGCAGAATTTGGATTCAAGGTTTTATCAAATTTAAAATCTTCCGCAAATTGGGCAATTTCGTGTTCGGTAATCTGCTCGACATTTTGCAAATGAGCGTCGATATCATTCGAGGTTGGCTTAAAAGCCCAAATGTGTCTACCTTGTTCGGTAAGCAGTTGCCAGTTTTTCCAGGAAGATTTAATATTCAGCATAGATTTTTATTGAGGGCCCTAATTTGTTAGTTATTGATTTAACAACGCAATTCGCACCATCGCGATAAAACCTTTGAGTCTTTTCCAAACGCTCGGCTGTTCACGTAATCGCTCGTGACCCGGGAGCAGTTGCCCTTTCGCTAATTTACCGATTTTCCGTTTGACCGCAGGATCAAGTTTACCATCGGCAGCAAGTTCGAAAAACAAGGCTTTCACGTTGCCTAAGTCAAAAAAATCTCGTTGCCACTCCCATTTAAAATTTCCGCCATAACGAAACCAGGAACCGCCGATGCCGGCGACTTGATAATGGCTACCGTCTTCGCGCAAAGCAGGCGAAACCTGATTCCATAAACCAATCACCTCGCCTTGCTTTTCATCGATCAAAATTCGGTGGTAGGGATAGCGCCATTCTTCAAAACCTTCCATTTGCACACCCAAAGCCCATTCTTCAATCTCTTTGCGGCTGCGGGCAACGAATTCTTCATTTGGACCGATGTTCCAACGATATTCAGCATCATCTGTGTACATCGCACCCAGATATTTGGGCCAATTACCTTCTTTTTCTGCGTCACGGTTGGCTTGCAACCAACGCTCAACCATTTCTTCAAGTTCTGCTCGGGGGTAGGCGGCCATTCTGTTTCTCTATACGACGGTTATTTAAGTTGAATTTTGATTGCTTTACTCGGGCAATATTTTTCGGCTTGTTGCGCTTGATTAAGTAAATCGAGTGATGGGTTATCCTGTAAGAGCGTGACATTACCGGCATCATCGACCTGAAACAACTCAGGTGCCTCGGTCATACAGGTCGCATGACCCTGACAAAGCTCGCGATCCAAAATGATCGCAAAGCCGGGAACTGTCGATTTTTTTTCCTGACTAGCAATTGTTGTCGCTTCAGCGACGGCGGCTTTTAATTCCTTACGTTTGACATAACGAACCCGGCAAGGTGACAACGGCTGGACAACCATTTGAGTAAAGTCGTCCTGATAGGCATCTTTGTCGTTAATCAATTCGAAGGTATAGCGCCGCAATAGAATGCTGAAAATCGCTTTTAGCTGCAACATCGCAAAGGCATTGCCACTGCATTTGTGCTTTCCGCCACCGAAAGCGATCCAGCTAAACGGCTTGGCGTCTTCCTGACGAGTTTCTGAATAGCGTTCAGGGTCGAATTTATCTGGATTAGGGAATACTTCGGCAATGCGATGTGAAACGCGTGGCGAAGCGCACACGTATTTTCCTGCCTTAACCGTATAATCTTTGAAATGGAAGTCCTGCATCACTTTGCGGATTAAAAAGATCAGCGGTGGATGCAACCGCAACACTTCTTTAATGACATTTTCGAGGATCGGAATTTCGCGCAAGGATTGGAAAGTGACTTCACCATCCACACCAAAATGCTGATCCAGCTCACTTAACACCAAGTCCATATATTCAGGTCTACGCGCCAATTCGAGTAACGTCCAGGCAGCGGTTCCGGCCGTGGTATGGTGGCCCGCGAAGATAGTACCGATTAACATACCGGTAATTTCGTGCGCCGATAAATGACTGCCATCGTCATATTTAGCTTCAATCAACAATTGAAAAGCGTCTTCACTCTTTTCGGCTTTCTGCGCACGTTTAGCAATAATTCCGGTGACGAGTTCCTGTAAGCGAGCGCGCGCCTTATCCCGACGACGAAATACCGGCAAGGGCAAATAAGGAAACACAAATGCCAAGGGATTCACCCCTTTTTCAAGGTCATGGTAAATTTTTGCAAATTCCTCATTCAGTTCATAACGAAACTCATCGCCTAACAAGCAATGGCTGGAGGTATAAATGGTCAGTTCCTTCATAAACTCCAGCAAATCAATTTCACCGGTCTCGCCCCAATTAGCGATCATTTGCTCGACTTCCTGCACAATCACCTGAGCATAACCGCGCATCGGCTTATCGCGCAAGACCGGCATCAGCATTTTAAGTTGCTGGTCTTTTTTATGCGGCGGCGCATCAAAAACCACGCCTTTACCGAAAATAGGCGTCATTATTTTATAAGCTTGGCTTTGATCAAGTTGGGCATCGGGCGCACGAAAAAATGCTTCGTTCGCTTCGGGACCGGTCATTAGCACCATTTGTTGATGAAACATCCGAAACTCGCCGATTTCGCCGAGGGTATTCCGCAGTTTCACCATGTATTCAAACGGATTTTTACCGAATTCGAGCATGTGCCCCAACAGCGGCAAAGCGCCGAGCATTATAGGAGGTTCCTTGCCAGAAGCAACGATTTTTTCAAGATTCGTCGTATTCATAATTCGATTCGGTTAGGTGAGCAAAATGAAGCACACAAAATTATAAGCTCATTTGTTTCAATGAAATATAAGCATTTGATTTATATAGATAGATACAAACTATCTTGTAATTCTACACTGTGCTTGAATAATATACAAAATTTTCTACATTTCAAAGCGCCATACCGAAATTAGACAAGCACTGATTATGGATCGCCTCAATAGCGATTGATTAAGTCCGCTTTGCTAATTTCTTCATCTCGATCGGCGCGACTCTACCTTTTGAAGAAACTTTGTCGTACACCTCCTCAAAGGCTTGTCGGCAATAAGGCAATTGCTCACGTAAACGGTCATAGTCGCTATGATCGAACATGGTTCTGAAATCTTCACTACTCATAAAAGTTCTCGCATAGAGCGCCTGATAACCCTGTTGCTCGATCACGAATTTTTCGAGTAAAGGCAGCGCGACAGCATTATCGAAATTCGCTTTGCCAGGGGTACCATAAGCACCAATATCCACGTACATTTCATCAACAGTACCATCTTTCATAATTAACGGATGGACAAACCCGGGTTGTCTACCATGGTCTTTAATCGCCATGGGGGAAAGCCATAACGGATATAAGCGGAAATGCTCGTCAAAATAGGCAATCGATTGCTTCAGATGACGAATCGGCACCAACATATCCTGCACGACATGATAGCGCTCCCTAAGCCGCTGAGTAGTCTGCGTCTCGGTATATTTTAATAGTTCAATACTCGGCGGCAAAGCCCAACCGAGTAAGGTGCGATATAGCGGGTTGTTGCCGAATGGAATAATTTCCTCCATCGCCCAGAAATAGCTACGGGTATGGCGATGAAAATAATCTCGGACCGGCACATATTCGACGCCCTGCTTCTTCTGAGTCAAATAGGTCTGAGCATGTTTATAAAACCACGGTTTATACCAGCGGCCAATGGCGTTGATCACACCATCAGCGCCCACCTCATCACTAAATCGACCGCGCATAATAACCGCCTGATCACTGCTATACATCAAACCTTCAACAAAATCGTTGTGATCAGTATCACGACTCGCCTGCTCGAAAACCTCGACCATGCTATCGAGGGAAAAGACTGGCTGATACTCAAGCCGAACATACTTTTTAACCGGAATAATGTTCAATTCGGCAGCGACTAAAAAGCCTAAAGTACCATGACTCCAGGGGATCTGGTAAAACAGCTCGGCGTTTTCCGTCGGACTGCATTTAACCAATTTACCCTCGGCGGTAACAATTTCAAAGGCAGCGCAAATATGCTGGAACAATCCGTACTTATGGCTGCTGGTTTCAACCCCAAAACCCATGATCAAACCGCCGACGGTCAAGGTATCTAATTCCGGCACAACCGGCAAGGTCCAACCACGCGAGATGAGGCTGCGTGAAATCTGTCCCATCGTTGCCAAAGGCTCCAAACGGACAATACGGCGCTGTTCGTCAATTTCAAGAATATCGTATAACCCGACCTCAATCTTACGAGCAGATAATTTGTATTTCGGAACTAACTCGCTCATGGTTTTCCAGCCTGATCTGGCCGTACAGAGTTTTTGTTCTGCACCTTGTTGTTGCCAGTCGAGGATTTGGCCGATCACAGCAGCAACCCTAGCATCATGTTTGGCTGGAGCGCTATTAAAGCGAAAAGCAAGCCAATTACGGATAGTATCAAAGGCACCATAACCAGCTGAAATGGGCAAGAGAAAAAGGGTGGCAAAAATACCGCGATAATGAGTGAGGATATGTTCAAACACTTGCTCGAGTTTTGTCATTGGCTTAAATCCTAAATTAGTCGATGAAGAGTCAATTCTCTATAATTTATTAGCAGTAGACGCAATTCGGTTTTATACAGGTAACCCTTCAGCACAAATTATTCGCTATCGAATAACGCCTGTCTGGATAAGGCATTCATCAGGCCTATCTATCTTTCTTTGACGACTATGCTATTATCTCATGACATTTTTTATCCATAACCTCAAAAATAACCGCTGGAGAATGGGGGATTGTCAGAGATGCCCATTATATCAAATTGATTTTTCATGTCCCCGCCCTCTTCAATCACAAGTCGCTTGATGGGAATACTTACCCAATCCGGCGAAAATTAGCGCGTACCGTCATAATGGTCCCGCTTTTAAGTCTGTGCTTTTTTTACTCGGAATCCAAGGCGCTTGCAGGCTCACCCTCCGTTGAAGATGTTCTGAGAATACTGGAAATGAATGGTCCGCAAATTTCCGAACTTGCGGATGGGCACCCCGTCCTTTATAACCTGAACGAAGTTAGTGCCGATGAACTTGCGTCCGGTATCGCTTGGTATCTCCCGGTACCCTTACCCAAAGTCGTCGCCCAATTACGCGTTTTTAAACCTGATCTACTCGACGTAGATGTTAAAGCCTATGGTTTATTGAACGAAAATAGTAAAGCGGAGTCATTGCCAACCGGCATATTATCCAGCGAAGACACCGAAGCCATGCTCGATGTTGAATCGGGGAGTGAATTCAATTTGTCCACTCAAGAAATCGACAGTTTCAAAATTCTCAAAAAATCCCTGAACCAAAACCCTTCACTACCCGTTCGAGATGCAGTAGCCCAACGCTACCGAGAGATTCTATTCGAGCGTTTTGACGCTTATCGACGCGGCGGCACCAATGCGATCGCAGGGTATGCTCGTGACGATAAAACCGAATCCAAACCCGCTACAGAATTGCGCCTCGCATCAGATGCAAGCACCATTCTGGCCAATTACTTTCCGCACGTTCACAAAGTATGGCAGGATTACCCAAAAGCGTTACCGGCGGGAGTGACCGAAATATTTCCGTGGATTACCAAAAAAGTGGAAAATCGTCAGGCGGTTATTCTGAGGCACCGCATTAATATTGACTGGAACGGCGGCCTCCTGATATTAACCAGAGAGTTCTATGCGCCCCACTCCTATAATTCCAGTCAATGGATAACCGGCTGCCTGCCGTATCGGGAAGGCACGGTAATATTTCAGCAAGTACGCAGTTATACCGATCAGGTTGCCGGGGTAGCCAGCAACGTTAAACACATCATCGGCCGGAAAGTTCTCAAGGAAAAAATGCTGAAATCTTTCGAACGACTTTGCGCGGTCTTGGGTCAATGTCACTGATTAACTTACTGACAAATCCCAAGAACAGCGACCGCAGTGTATAATAATCAAAAATGAATATTATTAAAAATACCAATAATATATAAGCCATGAAAAAAATCATCCAATATTTTACGTTTACTGTTTTAATTTTTTCTATGCACAATAGTTATTCCGCTATTCCTATAGACGAAAGATCCGCTTTAATTAATTTTTATAACAGTACCAACGGTAAATATTGGAAAGATAATTCTGGTTGGTTAGATTCTATAGGAACGGAATGTGGCTGGGTCGGTATTGAATGCAAAAATGATCACATTTCGCGAATTGATCTACATAATAATCAACTGAATGGCACTATTCCGAATACCATAGGTCAATTGAGTAATATCGAATATCTCGATTTGAGTCAAAATCAGTTAACAGGCGCTATTCCAGACACTGTTGGCAACTTAACAAATCTAACAACATTGTCTCTCTATATTAACCAGTTAAGCGGAAAAATTCCTGAATCAATAGGGAAACTTAATAACTTGAACATACTTGGTTTATTCAGCAATCAATTAAGTGGAGACCTTCCCGCTAGCCTTGGCAATTTAAGCAATCTAAGTTGGCTTTATATTTCCTATAACCAATTAACCGGCATAGTCCCTTCCGAATTATTGAATCTTAAAAAACTCAACGCGGTATTGCTGAGAAATAACTGTTTAACGAGTGATAATTCAAAAATTGTCGAGTTATTGAATATCGATGAACAATGGCAAACAACTCAAGGACAAGGCAATAATTGTTCGGCTGTCTATGATGAAAAAAATCAAACCCTGGCTATTCAAGATGTCGCAGTAGGTAATCAACATTATCAAGTTATATTAAAATCTTCAAATCAAAATTTTAATATCTTCACCTTGACCAGTATAAAAGAATTAGTTACCCAACAATATAGTCAACCCTCACAATATGACCAAGTAAATGCTTCTTTATATATTCCGAGAGTTCAATATTCTAATAGATATTATGCAGCGTTATTTTCTAATTTAGGTAATTTTGTGCTTAGATTAGAACAAACGATACCGGTTCCTTAGTTTATTAAATAACCGCATTAACAATAAGGTGTGACAACCTGAATTAGAGATCTCGCAACAATACATTTTCAGTAGAAGTTTCGAGTCGCCGTCCAAACTCGGCAAGAAAGTCTTCAAAAATCGGCTCTGTAATGCTATCGGGCAAAGCATTCTGACCACATTGTTCGAGAGCATTGATCACAAATGCCAAAGTTATTTGACTGACATCTACTGCGGGTAAATAAACCTCTTCGTCATCATCAGATATAAAGTGCAACAGAATTCGGCTTTCCACCAATAAATTCAGCAAGGTCTGAATGATAGCAGGTGACACTTTTAGGCTATAAGCAATCTCTTCAGCCTTGGACGGCGCGCCCGATTGGACAAAACGCTTAATAACTAAACGAGTCGCTTGCAGACTTAAGGTTTTTATCAATGCGAAGCTAAAGTCAGAAAAATGATAATTATGCCGATGACTTTCATAATGATGAATAAAAAAGCATATTTCACAACCTAATAATAAACTCATCCAGCCCATTTGCACCCAAACCACAAACAACGGCAGAGCCGCAAAACTGCCGTAGACTGCGTTATAGCTGGAAACCCCGATTTGCAGACCAAAATAGAGCTTTTGCAATAACTCAAACAACACCCCAGTAAATACTCCAGCGAACACCCCTGCTTTAACATTGACTTTATGGTTGGGCATTACAATAAAAATGCCAGCAAATAAACCACTTATCAACACAAGGGACGAATACTTCAATACATGCACCAGCCCTTCGCTTAATTTCGGCACTTCCAAAAAGCTGGTTAGCCATGTTAATTGGGTCGACATAAACACCGAAATGCTGCTCGACAAAATCAATAATAACGGCCCGAGCAACATCAACGATAGATAATCACTCAATTTGCGACCGAGGGTCCTTGCCTGCTTGACCTTCCAGATCGCATTGAATGACTCCTCGATACTACTGATCATATTGATTGCCGACCACAACAACACAATAACGCCGATGCCGGCCACCACCTCACCTTTAGTGCTTTCGAGCAGTTTTTGAGCAAAATTGATTAAATTTAAGACCGTAGTTTCTTGATGCGGGATTTGTTCGAAGATTTGTTGTTCGAGTATTTTTTCGAGCCCAAAACCCTTGGCGATGCCAAATAACATTGCAATGATCGGCACAATAGCCAGCAAAGTATAGAGCGTAAGTGCCGATGCGCGGAGCACGCAAAGATCTCGGACAAATCCTTGATGGGCCAGCAGGCTGATTTTTAAGGTCTTGATCAGACTGGCTCGGGGAAATGGTAATTGTTGTTCAGGCAACAACCAAATTTTGTGTTTCAAAAATTGAATTAATTTGTTGGTCATTGTCTTGTACCTATGCCATCACCCAAAACAATGGAGAAAATGCTGACTAACTCGGATTTTCTCACTCTCTCAGTGTGGCTTGTATTGAAGCCTCAATTAGTGTGTTGCCTATCGGCAAATACACCCAACTGCTATTCCGGCCAGAATTCAGGATTCATGATTTGCTTGAAGTCCCACGGGCAAGAGTCGGGAAACACATTCAATATTCCGGTTTCATTCTCTGCAAGTCGCGCCGCATCGGCCCATGACTCTGCCCAAAATTCAGGATTTTCGAGTTCAGGCCTTAAGCTAGGCGTTTTATTAAGTCTGCGTATAAGCATATTGCGCTGGTCTTTGATGGTTCGCTCCGAACTCCGACCTCGATGAGTAGGTTGATACTGCCATTTGATTAAGTGCGCAAGCAATACGGCCATTCTGTTTTCAAATTCACGTTGCTCACTTTTGCCCACGTCTTCAATCTCATCCGCAATATGTTCAAGGTCAAGCAGGTCAAAACGGCCGGAACGAATAAACGCGGCTTGTTCGTTTGCCCATGCTATGACGTCGGTTTCGTAATTTTGCATTGTATATCTCAGTAGGATTTATCTCGTAGTCTGGATGTAGCGCAGCGGAATCCGGGATTTGACATCGGCGTGATTCCTAGATTTCATCCAGGCTACGTTGCTGGTGGAGTCACTTTAAGGTTTGTTATCTAAAAGAGCTATACAACGAATGACCATAAGTGGCCTAACTCCTTTACCATGACCACTGCCCAAATCACGATACTTATCCCCGTGGCCGCTGCGGCAATATCCTTTATCACACGAATTTTCTCATTTTGCTGCGTTTCCACGAAATCGCAGAGAGCTTCAATGGTGGTGTTAAACATTTCGCAAATTAACATCAGACCGGTGGCAGCCAATACAGAGATGAAATCCATCCATTGGCGAAAATAAAAACAGACGGCCAAAAGCAGAATTGAAAGTATGACTTTATAGGCTACGCTGAAGTCATATAAAACCGCATAGCGTAGACCTGAAAAACAGACCTTCAATTTTCTAAAAGGGTGGTAGCCACTCTGGCCGGTATTGAGAAACTTGTTACGCATACCTTACCTCATGATGATGCCGCTGTTATGCAGCAAATTAAATAAACCCAGAACCCAAAGCAAACCCAGCAACGCACCCCCTATTACATCCGAAGGGAAATGAACCTGAAGATAGACGCGAGAGAGGGCAACCAGTAACGTCAATAACAGGGCAGTCACGGTCAAAGAGTAATAGGTAAGCCCCAGTTTCTCCGGTTTCAGTATCCACCAGACTGCCACCACAAAGGCAACGATTTGTGCGGTATGGGCGCTGGGATAGGAGGCATCCAAAGGGATTTCGCCAATAACCGGGAAAAAATCGGGACGTGGTCGTGCGAACCAGAGTTTGGCCAGACGGCTGAACAAGGCGATACCGGCTAGACTTAGAGCCAGCAACCAGCCATCTGCGGCACGTCCATTTCTGGCCAGAAACCCGCATATCAGCGCGGTTACGGGGGCCAGAGTAAAGAGCGAGCCTGCCCAGGTGATGAGTGCGAAAAAACGATCGAGCCAAAAACCTCTGAGTCCGTGAGCGAGGCTAAGCAGAAAGCGATCCCACTGATACGGAGGTACGCTGATGCGTTCGATGAGAACTAGCAGAACGATTGCCAATAACCAAATGCCTGATGTTGGCAAGTATTTCAAACCCAGAGTGTTCATTATTTTACCTTATGCATCAGTTAGGGAGCGATTCATGTATAACGACTCATGCGCAATCACAATGATGGCAGACGCGGGTCGGATTTAGTGATGTCAGCATATGGATCAATCCCGCCTTGCAGGCCGAGACCAGCAGGGCGCCCTCGGCGGGACCCCGTCCAGTCTTCGACCTCCTGGACAACGAGTGTGTCGTTGCAAAGCGGACCTGCCTTAGACATTCTATCCGCCCTCCTAGTTCTGCGTGACGGCCGGTGAGTTATTCGCGCGGAACTCGCCTCTGGGCTCATAACCAGAACCGGTCACTTGGTAATTTACCCCGGCCGCATAAATTGCCTGAACGGTCATCTGGTTCTGGGTCACATATTTAATTTGAGGAAACGTAACAACAATATTTTCACTACAAAGACCTTCAATCAAGTTTCTAGTTTTTTATAACATCGTTATCATGATTGCGTTGTTAATGACGGTTTATGCAATGAACAAAACGACTGAAAATTCGCCTTGTTTTGCTAAATATTTTTGGTGTGGTTGAACTCATTTCTTTATTAAGGCTAATCTAACTCCATTTTTTTATTTTCCGATTGGTGAATAGGGTAAGGCAGACTTATGTACGATAATCCTAAGTTTTCCGTCTTTTCCTTTCTTGAAAACCCACGTTTTATCTACCATCACTTCTTTACCAGTTTTGTCGGTAACCCACACGTTACCCATTGTTATTGCGACCGAACCATAAATTTGAATACCTGCATTATTACCACCTGCGTTATCGTATCGCGCTTTAACCCATGGCGTAAGGGCAAACCCTTTGTCATTTGGATAATCAGGATCTCCGCCAACGAAATAAGCTAATGCGCCTTTTTTATTATTTCGAAATGTCTGGTCGCCGAAAGCCAAAGTGGGCTTAAAAAACACTTTTCCATAATCATAGTTATATGCTTCTGAAAGAACTTTTTCAGCATAAGCCTTGTAATCGCCCCCTTCTTCTTTCAATTTTCCTATTTTTACCAAAGCATCACACCACGCTTGTTGTGCCGCATTAACTTCATCGTAAGTAATAATAGAATTTGCCCCTTCTTCGACATAGACTAAGCCTAATTCATCAATCACCTGTTGGACTGATTTGCTTGTTTTAGAACCGTC
The DNA here is from genome assembly GCA_947505105.1 of Methylococcaceae bacterium. Taxonomy (GTDB): domain Bacteria; phylum Pseudomonadota; class Gammaproteobacteria; order Methylococcales; family Methylomonadaceae; genus SXIZ01. The sequence continues at coordinate 23,918 of CANNKG010000024.1, forward strand.
TATTTGGTTTTCTTCTTTTTTGTAAGTGGCGCAGGAAGTCAATAAAATTGCCGCTCCTAGTAATAATATAATCTTATTATGTCTATTCATATGAGTTCACCTTTTAATTAAAGATGTATTAAAGTTTTCCGAATACTTAATGATTTAGTAATCGTTTGTTTTAATTCCAAGCAACATGTTTCTGACCTTTTATTTTAATAATTTATCCTGAATTTCTATTTTTCGAAAGATTTTTTCGGGCATCCTGCTAGAAAAATCGGTTATTTTACGCGACCACTATATTACCTTCGGCGGCCCAGTTTCGTAGCCTGGATGCAGCGCAGCGGAATCCGGGATTTGACATCATCGTGATTCCTGGATTTCATCCAGGCTACGATGCTAATTCATTGAGCCCAAAAAAAAATTGGGTGGGTAGACTTTTTTGCCCACCATTCACAGCACCCAACTTTACAAAATAAAATCATGCATTATCAAGCATCAGCGCATTGTTCCGCATGGGCACAAACAGCGTGTGCTCGCCCGACCGAGCTAGTCTCGGTTAAATTGGTAGCCCACACAATCAATTAATCATTTGAAAAAAACGTTTCAATACTTGACCATCGTAAAGCAAGGTTCGCAATTCAACGATTTCTTGAGCACTAAAACTATCAGAATGTGCAGCTTTATTTCTTAATTGCATAATATCAAATAAGTTTTTCATTAACTGCTTGTCAGTGTGCAATTTAACTCCACGCTCAATAACCATATTTTTTAAACTATCTGACCATTGATAATGATTTTTTAATTGATTTAATAAAAAACCTAAAGTTGGTTTATCTCGTTCTTTAGGTCTTGCAAAATCAACAAATTCTTTAGATTGAATCACGGGTTTTAAACGTTCTGTCAGCTCCGTTTCAATAACTTTGACATAACTAATCGCTAAAGAAGCAAAATCACCAATGCCTCGACCGAGATGTTCGTGTAAGGCCGTCCATTGTTTTTCAGCATCCTGTAGTTTTTGCTTACTTAGTAGACTTATTTTCAGCCATAATTCTTGACCAAAATAATCAGCTAAAAAGTTTTGAATACGTTGATACTCTGGAATAGCATTAAATAACATAATGTTATTCGAATCATTCTTTGAGATTACATTCGGCTCTGCCCAAGTTTTCAAACATAATTGATCTATGCTAGACGACTGATTATTTAAGTTTAAAAAATTGATTGCATATTGAGCCGCAGCTTTCACTCGATTGAAACCTGGTAACGTAGAGCATTGCAATAATAAGTGGCTAAATTTAGGCCAATCTTGTTTGATACATAGATGATTTTTACAAATCAATGGCTGACTAAACAAGAAGAATGCAAGACAGGCATTCGCCAACTCAAACCAACCCTCGTCTAGTGCGGCTTCTATTACAATAAGATAATTTTTTTTACGAGCTTCAATAAAAGATTCAAAGTCGATAATTGATTCGCTAGGAATTGCATTAAAATTAAACCATCCTAAGCCATAAGAATCATTCTCTGAGTCTTCAGTTGGAGACAAAAGATAAGCTATATCATGCTTTAATTCTAAATCCATTTTAAAACAAAAAGATGATAAATCCGCTCTCATATTCAAAGCTAACTCATAACTCATAGGGGATTGGCCATAAGTTGTATTTCGTCTATCAATAATAAATTGATTAATATTTTTTTGAACCAGAGACTTAATGTAATCAAAACCCAAATCTTTTATAAGATCAGCGACATCCCAAAGTCCATAAATAAATATTATTTTATCAAAAGAATATGGTGACAAATTATTATAATACATTAATTTTTGGAATAACTCTTTATAACCTTGTTTTTCAGAGTTTGGCCAATCATCGTTATTAGCCATTTGTTCGACTATAATGTCAATAATTCTATCAAATAAAGGGTTACTCAAAGAGCAAAGGATGCCAGCAAATTTTATAACAGAAAAATTATCAGGAAATGTCAATATATTGGTAATATCCATTTCGCCAATTAATATTAAAAATGTTATATACAAACGTTGAAAATTATCATCTGACTGAGATTTTATTTTTATCCAAGGAATAATAATTTTTTTTAGTTTATCAACAAGATTATATTTATTTAAAACAACTAATTTATCGTATTTTAATTCAGAATTATCTTTAAAAACTACATTAATATAGGATGCTATAATTTTTGAGGATTCATCAATCTCTGGATAATCAATAAAAAAATCTTTAAAGGGCCAAGCGGATAAAAACATACCATAAGGATTTTCTTGGCTATAATAAAATATTTTATTATGTTTTATTATTGCATCTTCATTCTCTAACACTTCAATAAGCTTTTGTACCAAATCACTTATATTTGCATTTGGGTGATCATTTTCAGGATGATCTATCTTAACTGGCTTATTTGTTAAAAAATCAATCCCACTGATCCATTGCAAAAATCGTTGTACTGGCAAATCATCAATTATTTCATCCTGATATTTTACCCATATATCCCAGATAAAATCATAATTGACTGACAACGGAGCAAGTTCGTTAAGAATTAGTAAAAAATCAACAAATCGCTTACTTTTCTCAAAAATCTCAATTTTTTGCGAAACAGACTCGGGAAGAAGATAAACTACTTTTTTATTTTTATTATACTTGGCGGATTTCTTCATTTGTTCGATAGCCTGCAGGGTGGTTTCGCGACAGCAAACCACCAATTGACTCGATTGGTGTATTGCCTATCGGCAAATACACCCTACCGTATTAAATCTTTACCAGCACTTCACCCCTCCCCATTTCCGCCATATCCCCCCCAAACCTCCGCACCCGATTAAACGCCACCGAACTGTCAGCAAATTTGGAGTTCAAAGATTTAAACGACCTGAATAACATCGGCAAGAAAGCTAAAGTATGCGTACCGCAATCGTTAAAACTGGCCGACAAAGTTGGCTGATTCCAGAGCAATAAGGTACCACGCCGCATCGCATAGCCTAAGAAACGACCGGTTTGGCCCATAACCGCGATCGTCCCGGCAGTCATCCGCGAACCGCAGTAGTCACCGGCATTGCCTTCGATCAGGATATTACCGCGGCGCATGTGGTCGCCAGCGCGTTCGCCAACGTTGCCTTTAACCAGAATCGTGCCGCCTTTCATGCCCATTTTGTTGCCGGGCAGAGCTGCACCGAGTAAATCGCCGGCATTGCCAGAAATTTCAAGGTAGCCTTTTTTCATTTCACACGCGGCGTAAATGCCTACGTTACCGCTCACGTTGATCGTGCCGCCCTGCAAGCCCATGCCTAAATAAGCACCGGCGTCGCCTTCGACGCTAATCGTGCCGTTTTGTAAGTCTTTACCAATGTAATCGAGTTTGTCGTTACTGTTTTTGATCACAATGTTTTGAGCATCGTCACCTGAGAGGGTAAACAATTCATCAACGCGCAGCTTGCGTTTACCGCAGTAAAGTTCGAGCGCAGCAATCTCGGCGAGCGACAACTCTTTAAGCTGATCACAAACCAGAGGCGATAGGTCTACGCGCTGAGCCGGTGAATATTTTAGGGTAAAAGTCAACGCGCTCATGCCATGATCTCCTGTAAGTGAAAGTGAAATGGGCCCAGTTTGCCACCATAATTCCCGGCACTGATGCGTTTGATGCCGTTAGCCGCGCCTAAGTCGCACACCGCCTGAATGCCGACGCGCATCGCCCGGTCGATATCTTCTTTGGTCAAGCCGTCGATCACGATTTCCATGACCGATTCGATTTCAGGTGAACAATCGGTTTTAGTCATGCCTTTTAAAGTCGGACAGAAGGCATCGTTGGTCGAGGCGTTCAAGGTTTTGTATTTGGAGCCGACTTTCGAACCCGAGCGCACCACACCACCTGGAAATGGCATGATCACATTGGGGATTTTGCGCATCTCTTCAATTGCCGCTTCGCAAGCCGCCAAAGCTTGCGGTTGGGATTCGGCCAGCACCAGGAAATTGCCGCCGCCGACCGCATCGACTTGACCGGTAGTCGCTTCGGTTAAAAATTCGCCGTCCATGACCGGAATCCGCCAATAGCGTTTACCGTTGATCAGTTTGGCAATTTGAAAACCATCACCGAAATATCGTAAATTTTTACCCAAGGGAATCCGTTTGCCGCCATCAATCCCAGCAAACAGCGCCGAGGTCGGCGAAGTCAAAACGCACTGACCGGCGCGAGTTTCAAGTTGTTTCGCCAAGCCCTTTGCGCCCATTGCAAAAATCATGATCGAAACGCCGGGCCTGCCATCTGGAGTTTCTGAAGGGTCCAAGACCCGCTCGATCCCCGCTTCGCAGCCACAGGCAATTACCGAGGTCGCAAACCCAGTCATCGCTTGAGCCGAAATCATCGCCCATTTTTCGTTTTGCGCGGTAATGATCGCGCGCGTGGCCTTCATTGGAAACGCTTCCGCAAAGGTTGCGTCGATGCTTACACCATTAATAATCATAATTTTCGCTCTTGTTAATGTTTTTTCGGTGTTAGGTTGTTTGGTAAATTTTTATTCGGATTGCTCGAATGATTTAATCTTTCGCCCAAGTTTCAAACACTTCGGTCAAATCGATCTCCAACTCGGGAAACAAGTGTGATGAAGCCATATCGTCATCGGCATACATATTCTTAAGTTGATAAGTATTGTTTTCATCCAGGACAAACTGATGAATCGCCAGCATGTCCGGGTACACCAACCAATATTCCCGCACACCGCTTTCCTGATACAACTGGTAATTGATTTGCATTTCCCGCTTAGCATTGCCTTTGGAAAGTATTTCAATCACCCAGTCGGGCGCGCCATTACAACCTTGTTGATCGAGAAAAGCAGGGTTGCAAATTACCGATAAATCCGGCTGCACGACCGTAAAAATTTCCTGGCTGCTCAGGATGGATTTTTTTCTATCATACAAGCGCACGTCAAAAGGGGCTGGATAGACGCGACATTTCTTACCTTTAAAATAATTGTGCAGTAAGGTAGTCAGATTAGCGGAAATATCTTGGTGCCTGACACTTGGTGCCGGAGACATCAGCATAATTTTCCCTTTAATCAATTCCACCGCCTCATTCAGCCGCCAGGAAATATAATCGGCATAGCTATAATTTTGAGTTAAATCGAGTTGAGATAATTGGGTGATCGTGGACATGATATTCCTCTACTCAGCTAATTTTTGTTACGCGGCAATGTCTTGTGTCTGTCGATGTTCTATGTCATTACGATACAAATCCAGGATCGGAAAACATAATTCATAATCTCCCCAGACCAATTCTCCATAGACTATCCGAAAACTGGCAAATTTTTCCGGAATGAGCCACGTACGAATATCAGGATGAATAGCACTAGCAAGAAAAGGTTTGAAATCGATCATTTGTTCAGTACCATCGTCGAATATCAGTTGAATGCTAAAATCAGCCACTTGCCTAGCACTCATAATATTGATGATTGCGGGATTCATTTTAATCTCCGTGTAATACGTTCCGGCGTAATTGACTTGTGTAAAACAAAAAAATCTATCCATTTAGCAACAATCTCTTCACTGCGCACGGTTACTAATTCTTGAAAATAACGCATTTCATTGACATTTAAAGGTAATCGTCCACGCACATTGACCCATCGAATTTCGATAATCTTGCCATCAACTAATATAAGCTCGGCACGCGATTCGCGTCCTTGAGACTTTTTCCATGCACATGAACGGGTTCATGTTCGTTAGCGTAAAACATCACAATTAGACCAAAGTACTCATACAGTTTTGGCATTGAGGAAATTATTTCATTTTGAATGTTTAAGCATAATTCATGTGAATTTATTCTAATGTAAATGAAAGGACTATTAGTTAGGTACTAATGGATGCACCGTCAAACTCCCCCGCCCGTTTTCGATAATCTCGTCATCGCCGATTTTGAAATTGCCTAATTTCATGGTCAGGTAACGATCAAAATAATCCTTCAGGCCTTTTTCAACCGAGGCATCAAAATCCGGCTTCACGATATGGGTAGTGCCCCACTTGGTATGAACGACCTTGCCGTCGATCACCACGACTTCGCCATCCTTAAATACGTAATCGGGTTTCTCGAACATCTTTTGACGGTCGGCATTATCGGTATAGACCGTAATATCGGCCCAATTGCCGGGTGTTAAACCACCGCGATCTTTCAAACCGATCAATTTCGCAGCCCCGGCGCGAGTCATAATCGCAATTTCCTGCAAGGTATATTCACGGTCAATCGAAGCCAAGGTGGTCATTTTTTGCGCTTCGGGATGAAGCGTCGACAGTACCTCGTTACGGAAGGTTTTATCCATCAATAAACGAATCAAATGCGGATAGCTGGTAAATGGCGCGCCGTTCGGATGATCGGTGGTCAGGAAGATACGCCACGGATCGTCGACCAGCAAGAAAGTTTCAAGACCAATCGCCCATTGCAGGGCATTGACGAAATTCTGGTCTTTATATTTGAATGGCACGACTCCACAACCGGCATCGCATTCGATGTCCATCGTGACCCATTTGTTCGGACTAGCATGTTTACAGTTGGCATGCTGACGCATACTATCGCCTGAGGCAGTCACGGTCTGGCCAAACAAAATCTGTCCGACATCGATGGTAATATTCTTGTTGCGATTAACCGCTTCAGCAATTTGCGCAGCGCCTGAGGAAAATTTGAAATCGCCTTCGGTGCCGTAGCTATGAAACTGAATATGCGTCAAATGCATCGGCAAGCCGCCAATGCCTTGAATCGTATCGAGTGTCGTATTGACGTTGCCCGGCACACCTAGATTACAGCCATGCACATGCAAAGGATGCGACACGCCGAGTTGCTTGACCGCGGTAGCCAGCACTTGCAATATCTCGCGCGGCGTTACGCCGTAATGACTGTTTTGCTCGTCAAGATCGAGCTTGCGTTGATTAAATTTGAAGGCATTGATGCCGCCCGGATTGACGACTTTGACGCCAATCGCCTTGGCTGCCTGCATGGTCCAGGCAACATAATCGTTAATCGCTTGTTGATCTTTTTTGGCGGTCAGCATGCGCAACAAATAATCGTCGCTGCCGAGCATCACATAGCCGCCCTTGTCGAGAATCGGAATGTCGCCCATCTCCATATGCGCCTGCCGTGCGTTGATCGGCAGCACCGCCGGTTCAAAACCTGCCGTGTAGCCCATTTCAGCATAACGATAACCGGTCACGAAGGTACTCGGCATCGCATGTCCGCAACCTGAACGCGTAAGATCAGTACGATGTACCGGGTCCATCCGATGATCTTCAGGTAACAATATTCGGGCAATATTGCCCTTGCCGCCGCCAATATGCGTGTGCATATCGATCGCACCGGACATGACGACTTTACCTTTTAAATCATATTCCCGGTCGATTTTAGCGCCCGGTTCAGGGGCGTCGACGATGCGTCCGTCGCGAATGTACAAATCCTGTTGCTTGCCATCAATACCGCCCGCAGGATCATAGACTTTGCCGCCGCTTAATTTAATTATCATACGCTGCCTTCCTTCAAAGCTTGTTCTATCGCACTCAACGCGTCAGCGGTACTCGGTAGACCGGACTCGCGCAGTTTTTTCAAGCGGATCGCCACCACATTATCCATGCGATACGCGTGACCTGCATGATCGATGCCCGGCGTACCGACTGGAATAAATACCGCAGGTTCTTGACTAAAGGTCATCCCCGAACGTCCGACCACAATGGTCGGTAACGAAGTTTCGGGCGGCACACTGTTGACATTAAAGGCATTTACCCACACTAACACGTCCGCCTCGCCATTGTTTAACATCACGCGGCTATCGTTCAAATACGGATCATACTCAGGATAGCCTTTGCTAAAACGGGTACGTGCCGGATAACCAGTGGTCCAACCGCAAACCTGATTGGCGGTTTGATCGCCTTCTTTACCGGCCAAAGGCAAACCTGAACAACGAGTATTCATATCGTTAATATCTTTGACCATTTCGGAAAGAGTCTGGACGGTCAATTCGGCTTGACTGAAATTGAGGGCAGCGGCACCCCAGGTGACTACGCCGTATGTAGCCTGCTTCAGGGCGTCGGCAATACTCTGCAAGTCACTGACCGCAATACCCGCAACGCTTTGCGCATGAATGGGTCGGCCTTTGACCAAGGCTCTTAATACGGCGATAACCTCAGGTAAATCCTCCGACGCGCACTCGAAAACCTGAGCTTTCGCTCCGGTTGGCGAGGTCGAAGCATTACCGGAAGGTGCTTTACCTAAATAAATGACGCTGCGCTTGGAGGTATCGTCGAGAAACATCGATTCGGCATTCCACAGATAGCGTTCGAAAAAGCGCGGCGCAAAGACTTCTAAATCGGTGCCGACCACCAGCAAAAGGTCACAACGGTTTTTGACTTCGGCCAAGGTGGTATTCATCCAGCCTGAATCCTGCAAGGCCAGAAAATTATTGCGCGCCGCCGGAAAATTCATATTTTCCACGACCGCCCCGCTCCGATCCGCTAACGCCAATAACGCACGCATGCCATTAACATCGGTTGCACAGCCGCCGATAAACGGTTGCAGAGCGCTTTGCAATAGCTCAGCCGCCTTCGCCGCCGCCTCTTGCAAACTGACAATTTTGCCAGCGACCCGCGGCGCGGTATCGGTAATTGGCTGTTCAAATGCCGGGGTATTAACCGCGCAACCATTGGCGGTTACTTTCAATGATAAGCCGTCTATTTGCACGGCCAGATCGTCGGTACCGATGCCACAGAATGGGCTAGGCACTTCAATTATTTCTGTCATTGCGCTTTCCTTGGGTTAATCTGGTTTAATATATTTAAAACGCGGATCGTCAGGGGTACCTTCAAACAAGCCGTCAGATTCGGTTGCGGCATCCCACATCACGACGTCTTCAATTTTTTTTGCCAGGGCAAAGTCTTTATCAGTAACGCCTTTGGCTGAATGTGTGACTAATTTTACAATCACAAAAGCGTAAGAAACGGTCAAATCTGGATGATGCCAAGCTTTCTCGGCCAAATGACCAACGGTATTAACCACCATTAAGCTCGCTTTCCAGCCACTGGTTTTAATTTTACGTCGGATCCAGCCGTTTTCGTAATACCAGTGCGGTAATTCTTCTTTCAGACGTTTTTCAATGTCGACTTCTGTTAAAGCCGGTTGTGTGTGGGTGTGTTCTGACATAGCGCCTCCCGTTGATTTTTGCGTATTCTAACCTGAATTGACCTAGCCTGTCTCAATCGACCAGCAATTCTCAATTTGGACAGTCTGGTGTCGAGAAGGAATAAGCGTAGAGTACCGTAAACCCATAAATAAGGGCTAGCATCAGCATCCATGCTTACAATATCTTCATACAAGTTTGGACGCTGAACTGACTGCGTGGAATACTTGTAAGAACAGCGTTCATCAAAAGAGGCTACAGAATCGCCATGCGAAAACCAACAACCATCGAACAACAACGTCTGGATGATCCACTCGACTGGCAATTGTGGGGGCCGTATCTAGCTGAACGGGCCTGGGGCAGCGTTCGGGAGGATTACAGCGCCGACGGTGAGGCTTGGCGCTATTTTTCGCATGCCCAAGCGCCTTTGCGCGCCTATCGCTGGAACGAGGATGGCTTGGGCGGCATCTCCGACCGTGAACAGCGGCTTTGTCTAGCATTTGCATTCTGGAATGGCCACGACCCCATTCTGAAAGAGCGCGCTTTCGGTTTAACAGGCAGTGAAGGCAATCACGGCGAAGACGTCAAGGAAGCTTATTTTTATCGCGATGCCACGCCAAGCCACAGCTATCTGCATTATCACTATAAATATCCACAGCGCGCCTTCCCCTATGCGGAACTCTTGACGCAAAATCAACATCGTTCGCGCTTCGAAGCCCCTTGGCAACTAGAAGACAGCGGCGTATTTGACGACAATCGCTATTTCGCAATCGACATCGAATATGCACAACAGGCTCCAGGGACGATAATTTGTCGCCTCATTCTCCACAATCTCGCCCCTGAAACTGCGACGCTCCACGTTTTACCAACGCTTTGGTTTCGAAATATCTGGTCGTGGGGACACGGCATGCAGCGCCCGCAATTGATCAGCGGCGACCCAAACGCAACGCATCGTTGGTCGGTCGAAGGCTACTGTTCGGGACTTGGCGATTATCGACTGGCCGGATTTTCCAGCGCCAAGCTTTTATTTACCGAAAACGACAGTAATCAGGAACAACTATGGGGCCAGCCCAATTCGTTGCCTTATGTCAAAGATGCCTTCCATCGGGTCCTGATTCATGGCGACCATCAAGCCGTAAATCCCAAACAACAAGGCAGTAAATGCGCGGCTTGGCATAGCTTAAGCCTCCAGGCTAACGGCAAGCACTTCATTTACCTAGTGCTCAGCAAAGGTTCAACTACCTTGACTGAACTTGATTGCGCAAACTTGCTTGAGCAACGCCGCGCTGAAAGCGATGAATTTTACGCCAGTCAACTTGATGCTACTGCCAGCGCTGAAGACCGGGCTATTTTTCGACAAGCCCTGGCCGGACTGATTTGGAATAAACAGTTTTATCACTACGATGTCGCGCAATGGCAAGACGGCGACCTAATCCCGCCCCCGGCAGAACGCTTAAAGTCACGCAACCGAAATTGGCGCCACCTCAAAGCCCACGACATCATTTCGATGCCGGATTGTTGGGAATATCCCTGGTTTGCCTGTTGGGATTTAGCCTATCAAGTTATAGCCTTTAGCCGGGTTGATTTAAGGTTCGCAAAAAGCCAACTATTGTTACTCTTAAATGAACGCTACCTGCATCCAAATGGCCATTTGCCAGCCTACGAATGGAATTTTAACGACTGCAATCCTCCGGTTCATGCGAGTGCGGCCTTGTCGATCTTTCGCTTTGAGCGTGAACGCTCCAGAGTCGCCGACCTTGATTTTCTCCAGCGCATGCTACATAAACTGCTGCTCAACTATGCGTGGTGGTTAAATCGCAAGGATGAACACCAACATGATTTATTTGAAGGCGGATTTTTAGGCCTCGATAATATTTCGGTATATAACCGCTCGGAAGCGCTCCCGCCTGGGTTTACACTTAAACAAGCCGATGCGACTGGCTGGATGGCGATGTTTTCGCTGAATATGACCATGATGGCACTGGAATTGACCGCCGCGGACCGCGACTATGAAGACATTGCTATTCAGTGTTATACGCAATTTCTCGCGATTGCCCGAGCAATTGCCGGTCACGGCGACCACGGCATCTCGATGTGGGATGCCAATGCGCACTTTTTTAAGGATTTGGTGCTAACGCCCGACGGCAGCTATCATCGCCTCGACGTGTTTTCGTGGGTTGGGCTTATTCCGTTGTTTGCCTGCGAAATTGTCGAGCTCAGGTTATTGGAACATGCGCCGCGCTTCCGTGAAATGCTTTATGCGCATCGCGGCGGCATGTTTGACGGCCATACCATTTGCGCATGCCCCGAACATAGCAATGCGGCGGGCGAACACCTGTTATCACTGGTGGACCATACCATGCTGCCGGGAATTTTACGCCACCTGCTCAACGAAGCAGAATTTCTGGCCCCCTACGGCATTCGTAGCGTCAGTAAACAGCATGCCGAACAGCGCGATCTGGGCTTATTGCCCGGTATTGGCGCGGCCTTAATCGATTATATTCCCGGTGAATCGACTTCCGCCCTGTTTGGCGGAAATTCCAACTGGCGCGGACCCATTTGGTTTCCGACCAATTTTTCTTTGCTGGAAGCCTTGGATAAATTTCATCGCTACCTGGGCGACGACTTTAAAGTTAAGGTACCCAGTTTCGCTAAACAAGCAATCACCTTGCACGAGGTCAGTCAACTGTTATCCGAACGGCTGATTAATTTGTTTCGCCGTAATCAACAGGGACTCATTCCTGCCTATCCATCGACACATCCGCTCCAGCAACATCCGGACTGGCGGGGCAATTATTTATTTCACGAATATTTTCATGCCGAGACCGGCCAGGGTCTTGGCGCAAGCCATCAGACCGGTTGGACCTCGCTGGTCGCGGTATTGCTACAGAAACGCTGTCAGACTAAATAAACACCTGAACTACCTCGTTGCGCGAGGCTTTGAACTCACAAGCGGGATTTGCCAACCCCAACACCCATTCAGCGCAATTGATGCCCAGCGCCTCACGCAGTCCGGCGTATGAACTGGTCAGGCGCGGATTGATTTCGAGGACAAAAATCTTATCGTTATCCACAATCAAATCAATGCCAACATAGCCTGATAAGCCTGGAATGGCTTTGGCGATGCTGAAAATTAGCTGTTCATAAGCAGGACTAATCGACAGTGCATTGACTTCGCAAGCCAATAATTTGAATTGCCGTTCGCTCTGATAAATGATTTGTCGATTAACACAAAGCAATAGACCACGCCCGCGCTCAAAAAACACCGAAAGACTCTGATTATCGCCTTCCAGATAGGGCTGAAGCAAAAAACGCTCCGGCGCATCGAGCAAGGCCAGCGTTTGTTCAAATTCAAGTGCATTCGCTATCTTATAAGTATTACTGCAGCCGACGCCATCGATCGGCTTAATCACCCATGTCCCTGGGCAAAAGATCGTGTCGGAACAAAGTCGCTGAGTAAAAGGCGTAGCAACTGGCGCGGAGTGTAAGACTTCGTAGGTACGCCACTTGTTGGCAGTCAGCGCAACAGCCTCTGCACTCGAATTCAACAGCCGTTTACCGGCCTGCTCCACCAATCGGCTATAGGTTTCGAGAATGTCATCAAACTCAGGCGCAATAGGCCACACGGCGTCCACGTCGGCTAAACATCCTGCAAATTGCTCAGTTAAGGCGCGGCTTTCCTGCACCGTATAGATCTCAACCTCGAATTCATCGGCAATATTTCGGCAAAGCGGGTCGAGCATCACGCAGACCGAAACACTCGGAAGCTCGGCTAAGTCAGTCAGCAAGGCGCGCAGCATTAACTGCCCCTCGACCAGCAACGCCTCCGGCAGCGGCTCATTAAGAAACCCGCCCCCGGTCACATATTCGAAAACCAGAATTTTCAAAACATCAACACTAATTTATAGCTTGTAATCAACTAACAGCGGATCAAGTCCCTTTTGCTGATCCAAAGCATAAAGATCATCAAAACCGCCAATATGCCTATCGCCGATAAAGATTTGCGGCACAGTCCGACGCCGGGTTTTTTCAATTAACTGATCGCGCAGTCCGGGCTCTGAATCGACGTTAATTTCGGTGTAACGCACAGCTTTCTTATCTAGCAAACGTTTCGCCATCACGCAATAAGAACAAATTTTTGTGGTGTAAATGATGATTTCAGACATAAAACCCTATGACAAGCAAAAATTTGAGCATTGTAAAGACTTCTGTGCATTTTGAATAATCTAAATGCTCAACTCTGAATAGATTTATCTCGCAAAGTTACAAGGCATGCATTCGCAAGTATGATGAGGCTTACACGATTTTGAATTGGCAAATAAATATTTGCAGCAGGCCATTGATTTATCGCCAGAATATTATCGAAAAGCCAATGATAACCTCCTTCAACTTCAGCATATGAAAAAAGCTGAAGCCGATTTGATCAACCAAGAATAGCCGTATTCTGCGCATATCTATATGAATGGATTTTATTTTATCTATTCTAAAAACGTCTGATACAGAATTCAGTTTCGATCCGATTAGCGTGGCATTCTCTCCAATTATTCGGTAATGAATTGTATCAAATAGACAAGACAGTTAAACTCTAGCCATTCTTATAACGAGGTCGTTATGCAAGCTTGGTTAAGTGATTTCCTGGTGCATTCAAGCAGTTTTATGCCACATGGTGCTTGTTATCATTGGTTACCCTCGGTTCTGTGGCTGCATGTCATTAGCGACACAGTTATTACCGTGGCTAACTATTCTATTCCGATTGCCTTATGGTATTTCGTCCCCAAGCGAACTGCCCTGAGGTATCGCTGGGTTTTTGTACTGTTGGGGATTTTTATTCTGCTCTGCGGTACCACCCATCTCATGAGCATCTGGACCATCTGGCATCCGGATCATTGGGCGGCTGGCCTACTCAAACTCGCGACCGCATTAGTGTCAATCATTACGGTTTTCTTGATTTGGCCGCTGATCCCCTCCTTATTGAAATTTCCGAGCCCTGTGGTTTTAGAAAGTCGCGAAAATTACATGCGGGCAATATTCGACTCAACGCCCGATGCCATGCTGATCAGCGATAACCAAGGCATTATTACCATGGCCAACAAAGAAGCTGAAAATTTACTGGGGTTTACCGTAAATGAGCTAATTGGACAATCGATAGAAAAATTGGTACCGGAACGTTTTCGTGAAGCTCACCCCGGTTTGAGACAAGGTTTCGCCGCATCCCCTTACAACAGAGCAATGGGCGCTGGCCGTAAAGTATTAGCGTTAAAAAAAGACGGTGAAGAATTTGATGCATCCATCAGTTTGAGCCCGATTCAAACCGAAAAAGGGCTTTTTTTCGCCAGTGCTTTACGCGACGTCACCCAAGAGAAATTAGCGGAAAACGCGTTAAGGGCAAGCGAGGAACGTTTCCGACGGATGGCCAATGCCTCACCTGCCATGATTTGGATTACCGATAGCGTTGGTAATTCTATCTTTGTAAATCAAACTTGGCTAAATTTCACCGGCATCGAATATACTCAGGCGCTTCAGCGTGATCAATGGATTGATCTCATTCATCCGGATGATAGAAATGCTGTCACTCAAGCCTACTATAGAACTCAAGAAAACCACGGACCGATTGTCACCGAATATCGGATGCGCCACAAATCCGGTGAGTGGCGCTGGATTTTGGATCAAGGCATTCCCCTAAATGATCTCCATGGCGAATTTTCCGGCTATATCGGTTCAGCAATCGATATCACCGAACGTAAACTCGCCGAAACGGAATTCCGCATTGCCGCAGCGGCTTTTGAATCCCAAGAAGCGATGGTGATCACCGATACCAATACCTTGATTTTGCGCGTCAATAAAACCTTTTGCGACTCCACCGGCTATGCTCCCGAAGAAGTGGTCGGTCAAAAAATGAACATTTTGAAGTCAGGAGCGCATGACCAAAAGTTCTTTACCGAGATGTGGCACAGTATTAATACGACTGGAACCTGGCAAGGCGAAATTTGGGATAAACGTAAAAATGGCGAAGTCTATCCAAAGTGGCTGACCGTCACGGCAGTGAAAGATGCGACCGGGGCCGTCACCCATTATGTCGGCACCCATATCGATATCAGCGACCGCAAAGCGGCCGAAGAAGAAATCAAACACTTGGCATTCTATGACCCGCTGACCAAACTCCCCAATCGGCGTCTGTTGCGCGACCGTCTACAACAGGCTTTGCTTGGGAACTCGCGGAGCAATATGTATGGTGCCTTACTGTTTATCGATCTTGATAATTTCAAGGCCTTAAATGATACCTTAGGGCATGATGTTGGCGATTTATTGTTGCAGGATGTCGCGGCCCGCCTCACTTCCTGTGTAAGAGAGTGTGATACGGTCGCACGTTTAGGGGGCGATGAATTTATCGTTATGCTCGAAAATCTCAGCGAACACACTGCCGAAGCCGCCCGTCAAGCCGAAGGTGTCGGGGAAAAAATTCTGTTCGCCTTAAATCAACCTTATTTTCTTACGGGCAAAGAGCATCATAGCTCACCGAGCATCGGCATCAGTCTGTTTGACGATAAAAAGGACACGGTTGATCTCATCTTGAAACAAGCCGATATTGCGATGTACCAAGCTAAATCCATGGGTCGCAACACCTTGCGCTTTTTTAATGCCAGCATGCAGGCGGCGGTGAGCGCACGCGTCTCAATGGAAAGTGATCTCCATAAAGCGTCCCTGGAGAAACAATTTATTTTGTATTACCAACCTCAAGTCAATCAACTCGGCCAGCTTACCGGAGTCGAAGCTTTACTGCGCTGGAATCATCCGCAACACGGTCTGGTCAGTCCTATAGATTTTATCCCGTTAGCCGAAGAGACCGGTTTAATTCTATCGATTGGCCAATGGGTGATGGAAACCGCCTGTGAACAATTAGCGAGTTGGGCTAAACAGCCTGAGATGGCGAGTCTCAGCATCTCGGTCAATGTCAGCGTTCGCCAGTTTCATCATCCAAACTTTGTAAACCAAGTGCTTTCAGCAATAGCACTCCATGAGACGAATCCTAAAAATCTGAAGTTGGAATTAACTGAAAGTTTGCTCTCAAAGGATATTGAAGGTATGACCCGGAAAATGACGTTACTCAAAGAAGTAGGCGTTTCGTTCTCTCTGGATGACTTCGGCACTGGCTATTCCTCGCTGTATTATCTGAAACACTTACCGCTAACGCAGTTGAAAATCGATCAAAGCTTTGTGCGGGATATTCTCGTTGATGCAAACGATGCGACCATTGCAATAATGATTATTTCCCTTTCGCAAAGTATGGGTCTGGAAGTAATTGCCGAAGGCGTAGAAAATGAAGAACAGCGCCGTTTTCTTGCTGAACATGGCTGTGAAAACTATCAGGGCAATCTCTCTGGAAGGCCTATGCCGAGTGAAGCTATTGAGGCAATGTTCAATATGGCAACTCGCAGCTAATACAAAAGCGTTACAGGAAATGCGGCATCATCGCATCCATGCAACTGGGCCGTTGGTGGATGCGCCTAAACGCTTATCCACCCTACCTCTGTTCAAGTTATTTTATGTTCATGCCTAACCAGAATGCTCCAGGTCATTAAGCATTTCCGTTATCCAGGTTTCACATCCACCGCATCCAGCTGCCGCACCTGTTCTTGTAGATATTTCCTGCAGGGTATCAGTGCCTTTGTTTACCAGTGCTACGATTTGTTGTTTTGTTGTACCACTGCAGTGGCAAATAATTTCTGCTTTATTTTCTAAAGTGAGTTCATTCATAACAAGATGATTTAGTTGCATTTAACGTATTTAAGATCAGGATAGCCAAATATTATAACCTGCGTCGGCATAACGCTATGCGTACCTTTATCTGAGTTATTATCCACACTTGTTTATCCACTCACACCCGCTGACTCAAACCTGTTGCGATATCAGCATCCTGAACCTGGTGCGGCACCTGCCTGAACTGCACCATTGGCTACATCGACAACCGGTATCTGAGTCACTGGAGCCTGTGCCACCTAGCTTGCCATATCTACGGCTGGAGTTGCTGTATCAGTCATATGTCTTTCCTCAATTTTGTAAAATATATGCAATTGGAACCGTTACATAGCCATTGATCGGTGTATCCCACGTTTGCCGGGTACAAAACTCCACAGTTTGACTGTTCTCACCACCTCTTCTTCTTACACCTCATGATCACTTGATTTGACCATGTTCACGCTATCTGGATTTCCATCGGCCAACACATGCACCTTCATCAACACTTTGCCTTCCCAGTCGCGTTCCGTGGCAAGCTCAGGATATTGTGGCGGCGGATTGTTCAAGTACCCGGTGCCTGCGCTCGACTGAGTCACGTCCTCAACTTTGGACGATGGTAGTGGCGCAGTATTTATTGGCTAGACTCGCTCCGGAATATCTTGCGGAGGAGAGTCAACCGCTCGGACCACTGGCTTAGACGGTACTTTGGGCTTAGGCTTCGGCGGCGGTACGACAGTTTACGGTTTAGGCTGCGTAAACCTAAAAAGCGCCGTTCAACGCATAGAAAACCGTTCGTGCTGAGCCCTGTCGAAGCATGGACGGTTTTCTATGCGTTCACCCAGACGGTGAGACCTTAAAATCCCGTTCAACCCTTCGATAAACTCAGGGCGAACGGAATTTTAAGGTC
>CANNKG010000025.1 GCA_947505105.1 Methylococcaceae bacterium
TATTTTCATTTTTTCCATCTGCGCGAGCAACAGTGGAATATCGTCTACCCGTTCGGTTCTGGTAATGTTGATTGAAGTTTCTAATGGTAAATGCTGATATCTTGCCATAATTCTACGAATCTTGGGTTAATTTGAGCGAACGATGAGATATAACTCTTAATAGGACAGCCATTTAAAGGGCTCATGGCGCATTGCATCAGTGTTCGATACGCAAGCCCCCAAATATAAACGGGCTTTTGAGAAGCCTTTAAAGCGCACAATTCCTGTTTATTAAAATCCTCTTGATCCTTGAACCAAGTTATTGCACTCTTCACTAATTGAAAATCTAAATACTCTGATTTTACCGATTGATTTAATACAATATCTGAGAAATCACTACTTGCAAGCGCCGCCTCCTTACGAAACAGACAATACATAATCGGCACAGGAAAAGGTTCGGCAATATCCAACATGCGTGTCCCAAAATCGACGGATTTAAATCCATAGATCTTAAATAACGCCTGTAAATGCGGCATGTCAAAATGGTTGATATGCTCCAGGGTAAAATAATGTAGCGGATGATACTGCTCGAAGTGAGCGTACATACTGGCATCAGGAACTTCAACCAAAACATAACCACCATTGGCAATTTTGTGGATTATTTCTTGAATGGATTCGTGTAAGGTAAATAAGTGCTCAAATATATTTTTGTAAATAAAACAATCCACCTTGTTTTCGTCGACAATCGGTAACTGCATAGATGAGCCCAGATAGGCGTTAAATCCGGCTTCGCGCAATCCATCGACGTACTCTGCACTTAATTCAACCCCGCTCAATTGCTTAAAACCACGCTGACGCATTTGCTTCAATAAATGCCCCGGACCACACCCCACGTCGACAATGTTAGCATTGAAAGAAATATGATTTTTGACCAAAATGTCTATCGAAGACTCGTTGTACGCTTTTTCGGCGGGATGGTCCGCTCTGTGTTGATAGGAATTAATAAAGTAATGCTTTTGGTAAAACTCTTCTAAATGACGCTCATCGAAATCGCCGTCATAATAGACAAAACCGCATGCCGCGCACCCCATCAAATGCATCCGGTTTGGCAATGGGTGGTGATCAAACAAGCGGTAGTTCAGCACCTTTAGTAGATACGCTGTATCATATCGACAGCAAGGACAGGTTCGAAGGCTTTTAACTGTGGATAAATTCATCAACATAAATTAATTCCTTTTAAAATAGAACAATTCTTGCAGCGAATTCAACTTCAGTTAACGTTTGCTGCATGGCAGGTGAAAAAAGAGCTTCCGGAATTAATAAAACATCATTCCTATCAAGCTCCGCCAACTTTTCAACAGGCTCAACGCGGTGTCCTTGGAGAAATCGCCCTGCTTTAGCCGGGGACTTATCGATTAAATACCGCAGCCGGTCGCGAAGTGCAGAGGAGTTTCCAAGCAATAATTGCGTGTACTGGGAAATCCCCCAAATGCTAAAGCGTATATTCGAATGCGTTAACATCCCGGCAAATTTGTCTGAAACGTCGGAAAATCGACTCAGTCTAGCGCGCATAAGCGTTAACAATTGCTTATCGGCTAGCGCGCTCGCTTTGGCTCCCTTACTTGCCACCACCATACAACATTCATCAACATGTCCTTGTCCCGGCAAAAAAGGCCCGGTTATTGCGCTTATGATCTTTAGTCCAGCCCTTTTAAGTAAGGCTTCTAAATGCGCCATATCGAAATGATTGATGTGTTCAAAATAAAAATATCGCCATGGATTAGATGCATTGGCATACCATTGCGCATTAGGCACTTCGATATAAAACAATGCATGGTCATCGACTTTTGTGAGCAGCTCGGTTAATAATTCCAAGGGTTGAAAGGCATGTTCCAGCACATGTGAAAGAATTATTCTATCAATTTTAGGTCCTGTTTCAGGCAATTGCTTCACTTCACTACAAACAGAAAGTGCTAACGTTTGCCGAATAGTTTCAGCACAAGCCGTGGATTTTTCTAACGCGATTAGATGACTATAGCCCTGAGCTTTACACCAGTGCAAAAAACCGCCTTTACCCGCCCCTACATCTAAAATACCCGAAGCTCGTTCTTCACTACAAGATTCAAGCAGCCCGTCAATGCGCTGAAAGCGCGTACATTCCTCTTCTCCCAAGCCCCCTGAACCCAACGTTTCGGCAGCAGCATAATAAGCATTTTGAGTATAGTAGCGCGAAAAATCCTGTTCTGAAGCGTTCGTTTGATGATAAACCATGCCGCAATCTTGGCAGGCTACCAGCTCAGCATACCCGTCTATAGCCAAATCATCCCAAAGCGCATAGGTTAGTGAAGCAATCTCATGAACAACCTCACTTCGACATATCGGACAGGATCGCTGAGGTTTAGTCATTATCAAGCAGCCAATAGATTAACTTGACGTGCGGCGACACTAAAAAACTGTGTAGTATCAAATAATTTCCGAAAATATTTCAATTCTTCGATGTCCATATTGTACGGTTTAATAAAGAAGCGTATTTCGTCAGCAACAGGATCCAGATTGATATTACCCTTCCATAATTCATCCACGGCAAAATCGCCAATAAACAAATTATCGCGCTGCGCTTGTTGAAACACTTTTGTACCCGGAAATGGAATAATGTTAAAAACATAATTCAAATCCAATTGTAGGTCACAAATCATGTCATACGTATCTTGCAGGGTTTTGGAGGTATCTTCAGGGAAACCCATGATAAACATGCTACTGGTAAAAATTTTATACTTTTTGAGACTAGCAACCGCTTCATATATTTTTTCACGTTTTAAGTGTTTGCCGATGATGATATTACGCATTTCATCATTGCCATGCTCAATCGGCAATCTTACAAATACGCATCCAGCCGCGGCCATAGCATGAATCACTTCATCGCTCAGCGTACCGATGTGAACACCACAAGTGGTTTCAAATTGAATATTCAGACCTCGCCTTACTATCTCATTCAGAATATCAATAAAATGTTTTTTATGAAGATTTACCACATCATCGATAAAACCGAAATAATTCTGCCCATATTTTTCATGTAGCATTTGAATTTCATCAACCACCAATGAGGGAGTTCGCATCCGAAACTTTCTACCCATTGTGGTAAAACAAGCGCAAAAATTACACGTAAAAGGGCAACTTCTAGAGGTCATAATGGGTACTGATAGACTAAAGTCTAGTTGCTTTGGATTATTCCAGGATGAAAGATCGCTGTAATAATCTTCAAAATTTAATAAATCCCAAGCAGGTGGCGGCAACTCATCAAGATCATCCAAATAGTCGATTCTTGGATTCTCGACCACCACGTCATCCATACGATAGGTAAGCGCTTCAATCACTTTCAATTGTTTCAAGTCGTTCTGTTCAAGAGCATTGGCCAATTGTACTACCTGCAATTCAGCCTCCCCCGTGAATACAAAATCAAATGCCCGAGTACCAACTAAAATTTCTTTGGGAAACAAACTGGGGTGCGCACCACCAGTGGCAACAGGCATCGTCGGATAACATGCCTTTATGCCTTCGGCAATTTGTAAAACGCTCTGAAAATGCAGCGACGTAAAACAATTAATACCCACTAATCCAGGCTGCTCGCGAGCAATACAATCATTAATCTCCTGCCGAAAATAATCGTCAGGATTAACACCGTCAGGACACTTTTTAATCGACAGATCATAGATAAAAGGCTCATGTCCATCACGCTGTAAAATACTGGCTAAATGTAAAAGCGGAACCGGAACCGTTCCTTTGGTTTCTTTAAGTCCGGCCAGCTTTGCTGGCGATATGAGCATGACTTTCATAATGAGAACTCCTTATTTTTATAACTGTCTAATTGTTTACAAAGCGCCTGTAATTCAAAATCTTGCGGAAAAAAGCGTAAATAGTGATAAGGCGATCCGCGCGTCGCGGAAAAGACTCCTAAGGAAAAATCACCCTGCGAAGGCCTGCGACCTCTACCCAGCAAATTTATAAATTTATTGCTCAAATCGGTTCCGGCGTATGCTTGTAACACTAATTGCATCGCTGCCGAAAAATTAAGCAAGTCTGCTCTTTTAGGAATAGTATGATGGCGTTTTTCTACTGTTAACAAATGCTGATAAATGACAGACCACTCTTGAAGTAAGGTTTTTTTCGAGCTTTCTTGCATCTTTTGCCGCCCACTCTCCGACATCTCCCGTCGCTTATCCGCATGTAAATATAAATAAGAAATGGCAGCACTATACTCGTCCAAGCTCTTAGCAATAATGCCGGTTTTGCCATCCTCCACAATATAACGCTCACATCCTGAATCCAAAACTACCGGCACCACCCCTGCCCCCATAGCCTCCAGTAATACTTGCTCGCCAGTACCATAATGGCCGGAATTCAGCGGATACCCCAATACATCAAGCTCAGTCCACACATCTTCAACATTATCGACGGGACCTCTAATATCAAAAAACGCATTTTTACCTAATGCCTGGACTTGATTTTGCAATTCCTGATGCCGCGGTCCACCACAAACAATAAATTTAGCGTTCGGTATCGCAACATTCAAACACAAATCGATAAACGCCGGATGCATTTTTATAGTGTCCACCGTACCAATAAACCCAACGGTAAACATCGATAAATTCCTTAGCGGCTTACTTGGGAAAATCTTTACTTTTGCTGCACTCTGTACAATAGAAATCGAGTGTAGCTGATTCTTTAACCATTCAGACTCCAAACTATAAGGCGTTGCGACCACAAATTGATCAGGATAAGTCACTAATTCCCGAAAAAATGCCTGTGGCTCATGCATACCATTAACATGCGACCATAGCACACAGCGAAAAACTACTCTGTTAGAATCACTCATCCACTGCATCAGCAATGGGTGGTTCCACCAATGCAGATGTACGATATCCGCCCGACTAAGCCACTCGTTTAATTTAGAGCCATCTAAGTTTGCATTCTCTAAACATGGCACTGCATATTGTCGCGCCCAGTCCTGCATTCGCTGATTAATGCTTTCAAAAGCAATCAATCGAAGCAGATAACCCGCCTCAAGCTGACTCTCCAATAATGATCGAACCACTGTGCCAACGCCTCCACCATAATGCGGCGCTATATGGACAATCTCATTAGACATCGCTCTCACCGATCATATTGTCGGAAACCAGCTCTCCAGGCGCAATACGTTTTCTGGAATAGACACCGCAATATCGGTGGATACCTTTATCCATACAACGCTGACATAAATTACAATCTTCGCGCACTTTCATAATTTCAGTTAAGGAGGTGTCTAGATAATTATCGACCGCTACGTTATCGGTTGGATAATAGTACATCATGCAATTACTGACTGATAAATCCCAATTAATATTGATGCAACGAAAGGTGTCACACGGCAAATGCTTTTCCATTTTTGCCTCAGCTAAGCCATGCTCCAAAGGCAGCAGCAACATCTCAGAAGTTGTTTGGGCGATCGGCGGCAGGGCTTTACCCTCCTGATAAGCTAGTACGTCATCCAGGGAAATTAAGTACGCATATACCGGATGCAGTTCAATTGCCAATTCTGCACAGGTTTTTTGCCATTGCTCCAACTCTGCCTGCTGGCTATGCTTATAAAGATGAAAGAACACTTCGACTTTCATTTCAGGATGAATGCGGTTACGCAAGGCACATACTTCATACAGATGTTGCAGAAATACCGGCCATTTGCCCTGCGTGTGCGTTATCTCATAATGACTGCCCCAACCGGAAGTCGATAGTCTCAACCACTCGGGCTTAGCCTCGATAATCGCTTCAAAATCCGCCGGTACATTTAGATTACTAGAAATTGCACATTTAATCCCCTGCGCATTCGCGTAACGCAACATGTCAGGCAATTGTTTATGCAAGGTTGGTTCGCCCCATTGATAGAGTTGTAAATTCCCCACAAACGGCGATTCTGCGACAATTTTATCGATCACCCGTTTAAAGTTTTCTAACGACATAACACCGCTACGCCGCTCAGCAGGATTGTTATAGGCGTGCGGGCACGAAACACATTTAAGATTGCACGCGCCAGTAATATCAATGGCGTAATCATTCGGTTTAAGTCGACTGTAGACAATAAAATCGCAATTTTCTTTAAACCCTGACAAACAACAGCGGCTTTTAATTTCTTCTTCGAAGTAAAAACTCGCAATAATAATAAACACTTGAGATGCTGATTTTGTCTGAATGATCAGGTTGGGAGATACTATCGGCAAACCAAGAGCTGTTTTACCCGCTAAATCAATCGCACTATCAATAAAACCGGCTACCGGAATAGCTTTCCTTTGCAAGGCTTGACATACCCCGCGTCCTTGATTTCCCGCACCCCATATCCATATTTGCCGATTTGCAACGAGCGTCAAAAAAGAGTCGAAATTTAAAGAGTTCATAGTTTCTGAGTGAGCAAAGTTTCTTCTAAATACACACCTGTATACTGATGCAACCCATAACTTTTGCAATGCTCACAAAATTGACTTTGTTTACGCGCAGTCATTAAATCTTCAACCGTTTCGCTAAGAAAGTCATCCGCTAAAAACGGCTTGAAATAAACACCACAAAAACGCACACGCCGATCCCAGGTAATAGGCAAGCAACGTTCTTCAGGACATGGCAGATGTTTGCGCGCTTGAGACTTTTGCAACCCTTCTTCCAAAGTCATCAGCAATAGGTTCTTTACCTCTTGTGCTTGTTGCGGAATCGGCTTCTTTTCCAAGTCATCCATCACAATATCTAGCGGATAAACGTAAGCATGATTCGCCCGGAAAATAAGCTTCAACTCCTGACATAGGGCCTGCATCTTATGATAATCGTCAGTGCAGTTGTGTTTATAAAGATGGTAATTCAGAACAATTTGCAACTCCGGGTGAATTCGATCACGGGTTTCGGCAAGACGATTAAGATTCGCCAGAAACACCTCCCATTTACCCCCGGTGTGAGTGATTTCATAATTAGGCCCAAAACCGGACGCTGACACTTTAATCCAATCCGGTTTTTCTACCAGAAATCGATCGTAAGCAACACTGACATTCAGGTTGGTCGAAATCGCAGTTAGCACTTTCGCCTCACGATTCATGGCGATTATTTCTGGCAATTTTTTATGTAAAAACGGCTCTCCCCATGTGTAAAGCTGGATACTTCCCAATAAGGGAATCTCGGCTAACAACTTGTTCAATACCAGTCGATAGTCTTCAAGCGACATAACGCCCTTAGGCGTAACATCCTCCATATTTCCGCGCGGGCAGGAAATACACTTAAGATTGCAACTACCAGCCACGTCGATACTTGGATCGATATCGTTCAAATCTCGACTTAAAACATAATCCACATTTGCAACTAATCCTTTTTCAAGACAAATTGTTTCTATTTCTCGATCATAATGTCCAGAACCGATAATAATCAGACGTTGATCTTTTCCATAAGTATCCAGTAAGGCTGGTGATTGAATGGCGTAACCCAATGCCATATTTTTTTGCAGTTCAAGACTCGAGTCTAAAAAGCCATGCACGGAAATATGGTGCCTTTCCAAAGAGCGACAAACCCCCTGACCTACAATCATGGCGCCCCAGATATAAATCGCTCTATCGGCTTTAATTGCCTGTAATTGCTGCACCGAAATTTTCATCAGTCGAATACCGCCGCGACAATAGGGATGCTTTGTTTTTCATGAATCAGCTTTTCATCGCCATAAACACAATAAACACGATGAATCCCTTTTGATTTGCATTTTTTGCAAAATTCACTTTGCTCACGAGCGTCCCACAACACATCGATCGGCGTATCTAAAAAACTACTTTCGACGAGATTTAAATCTGGGCGATACCATTCCATACATTGCGCGACATGCAGGTCCCAATTAATCCATAAGTGAGTTTCATAAAAACAAGGCCGATCTTTCTGTGCTTGAGCAAGTGGAATCACGTCTTCCACTTTTAGAAATTGCAATTCACGGGTTAGCATGGAAGCAGGATCCAACGGTACGCCATCAATAACTTTTTCAATGTTATCCAAAGGCGCTAAAGCTGCGTGACGATAGCGTAAAGTAAAACCCAGTTCATTGCACAAAGCTTGCATTTTTTCATAATCATCGCGATTATGCTGATAAATATGAAAAAACACCTCCACCAACATATCTGGATGATGTTGCTGTTTGTAATCTCTCAACTTATAGAGATTAGCTAAAAACAACTCCCAATTAGCACCAGTGTGAGTTGTTTCATAATTTTTTCCCCAACCTGAATTAGAAACTCTAAACCAAGTCGGCTTTGCTTGAATCACCTTTTCAAAATCTATTTTAAAACTCAAATTGGTCGAAATAGCCGTATGCACAGACTTTTCATTACTTAATTTAACAATTTCGGGTAAAGCTTTATTTAATAGAGGATCACCCCAGTTGTATAGAGAAATGATGCCGGTGTAAGGATCTTCACGCAAAATTTTATCGAGCACTTGGGCATATACATCTGCCGACATGAAACCTGCCGGACGATGTTCATCAAAATTACCACGCGGGCAAGAAATACATTTCAAATTACAAATACCTGATATATCAACCTGATAATTGAAACGTTTTAATTCGTTGTAAACAATAAAATCTCGCTTTTCTAGAAAGCCATGCTCTTCACATTGTTCAGAGATTTCATCGGCAAAAAAACCGGAAGCAATAATTAAAAAGACCTTGTCAAAAGAAAATCTTGAAAAGAAAACACTAGGTAAAAATATCTCCAACCCGAAAGCTTGTGTGCCTTGCAACGCCAAACTACTATCGACAAATGCCTCAACCGGGATACCAAGTCGAGAAAATACTTGCAGTGTGGAATATCCTTCGTGGCGAGCCCCCCAAATAAAGACACCCCGCCCATCAATAGCGAAATTTAATTCTTCAACACTCGGAATTGCATTTTTTTTCATATCAAATCCTTATAACTAGATCAATACTGAGTTTCTTCTTAACCATAAAATCACAGCAATTTTTTGATATTCAAATCATCGCAACAACTTAACCAATCTCAAATATTTCTAGTATAAATCGGGGAATTTCACACTTGCTTAATAGTAATTTAGGCTGACATTAGAAAATAATCAAGGTCATTACCTACTTTTTTACTCAGAAATTATTTAGCAATCCAAATAAATTGTTTTGAAGAAATAAAACACATCTAATTATTATAAATAAAACATAAACTTACTATTAAATTCCTTTAAAATTCTGACTAAGAAAAGGCCTTTGATAATCTTTTTCCGAAATATCGGTAACGGCAAGTGGCCATCTAATTTCCAATCTAGGATCGGCATAATGTAGACCCCCTTCTGATTCTGGCGCAAAAGGCGCTGAAACGATATAGACTATATCGACATTATCAGTCATTGCTTGAAAACCATGAGCGAAACCCTCTGGAATCAGAAGACTTTTACCATTCTCTCTCGATAATATAACGCCATACCAATTAAGAAACGTTGGCGAGTCTTGACGCACGTCGACAACAACATCATAAATTTCTCCTATTAAACACGTCACCAGCTTTGTTTCCTGATGCGGAGCATGCTGAAAATGCAATCCCCTTACTGTACCTCTCCTTGCCGTATAAGAAGTGTTTATCTGAGCGATCGATTTGCTAAAACCAAACTGTTGAAAAACTTCATGGCAAAACAGTCGAGAAAAAGATCCACGCGAATCATCAATGATGATCCGTTGCATGAGACATACGCCGGATAATGGCGTTTCTTCAAGCAGAAATCGTGCATTCATGTTAAAACTCTTTCTATAAAAAATGTAAATATTGAAAAGCTTGGTCTTTGTCTTTGAACGATTTTCGAAAAACAATTAAAACAACTAGACTCACTACTTTTGAGCCGTCATTTTTAGGAAAATTTTTCGAGATACTTGTTTAGTCGTTTGATATAAGCAAAAATGCTGCATTTCTTTTTTAGCTAATGCCAATACCAATTTTGCATTTTGCATTTTGCATTTTGCATTTTGCATTTTGCATTTTGCATTTTGCATTTTGCATTTTGCATTTTGCATTTTGCATTTTGCATTAAGTAAATCAGACTCACAATAAAACACCAGTGCGACGGGCAATTTCAAAAATAGGCGCTTCATTCGTTTTAGCGTCTTTCAATACAAGATCAAGTTTTTGCTCACCCAAGGCAATGATTAGCGCTGCATAAAGCTGACAGATACCCTCTGCTCGATTCGGAAGCGTCGCTTGGGTCTCAATCATCAGATCAATATCGCCTCCGCGTCGCTGATCATCGACACGCGAGCCAAATAACCATATCTGACAAGGTTCACCAATGACGTGATCAACGACAGTTTTGATAGTTTGGACTTGATTGGACGTTAAACGCATTGATTTTTTCCTTGATTAATTCTTTTAGCGTAATCAACAATTGTTTGGTTACAAATTGTACGCATATCCTCGCCACTTAATGCCTGTTCATGCCATGTAACTATTTTTTCCAATGTTTCACCCAATGAGTAACGCGCATGCCAACCAAGCCGTTCTCTCGCCTTGGTGGAATCCAATTTTAATAACCGAGCCTCATGCACAGTTTCAGCCGTATCGTTTTCCCACTGGCCACCCTGCCATAAGCTGCACAGCTTTTCGACAATCCAGCGAACCGGTTTGGCATCATCGGGCATCGCCCCAAAATTCCAGGCTTCGGCATAAGCGTGACCTGTCAAGTAAAGCTGCTGAGCTAAGATCAAATAACCCGCTAAGGGCTCCAATACAAATTGCCAAGGCCTAACAGAATCAGGATTTCTAATTTTGACAATCTGGTGTGTTACAAATGCATTTAGGATATCTGGAATTAAACGATCTGTTGCCCAGTCGCCGCCACCAATCACATTGCCTGCTCTGGCACTGGCAATTGCCGGTTGACTCGCGCCTGAAAAGAACGATTGGCGATAAGAGGCGATCAACAATTCGGCGCAGCCTTTACTGCTGCTATAAGGGTCATGCCCGCCCATCGGTTCATTTTCGCGATAAGGCCACAGCCATTCCTGGTTTTCATAACATTTGTCGGTCGTCACTATCACCGCCGCTTTTACATCTGGACACGCACGAATGGCTTCGAGCACATGCAAGGTTCCCATAACATTGGTTTGATAAGTCTCGACCGGCTTCAGATAGGATTCACGAACCAAAGATTGGGCGGCCAGATGAAAGACAATTTGTGGGCGATGTTCCAGGAATACCTGCCTCAAGTCTTCCAAGTGACGAATATCACCGTGAATTGAACACATTCCCTCCGCCACCCGGGCCTTTTCAAACAAATTAGCTTTGGTCGGGGGATCTAGGGCAAAACCTACGACATTTGCGCCGAGTTGTTGCAGCCATAAGGCCAGCCAACTGCCTTTAAATCCGGTATGGCCAGTAATCAATACCTTTTTACCTTGCCAGAAATCGGCCGTTATTGCCATACTTTCCATGGCGCCTGCCCTGAATCCCAAAGACTTTCCAAATAATTTTTATCGCGCAACGTATCCATCGGTTGCCAGAAATCTTCATGCTTATAAACCGACAATTGCCCCTCTGCTGCCAAACTTTCGAGCGGTTCATGCTCCCAAGCCGTCAAATCGTTTTCAATATAATCAAGCACCTTGGGCGATAGTACAAAAAATCCACCATTAATCATGCCGTTATCGCCTTTAGGTTTTTCCTGAAACGAAACCACTCGATCACCGGCGGTAATCAATGCGCCAAACTTGGCTTGAGGATAGGTTGCTGTTACGGTCGCCAAGGTTTTTTGGCGTCGATGAAAGTCAATAGATTCACTAATATTAACGTTACCAACCCCATCTCCATAAGTAAAACAAAATATCTCTTCATTCCTTAAAAATCGTTCAACACGCTTTAAGCGCCCCCCCGTAGAACTGTCCTCACCAGTATCGACCAAGGTTACCGTCCAAGGTTCGGCCTTGTTCTGATGAATATGCATTTGATTATTTTTCATGTCAAAGGTGACATCGGACATGTGCAAATAATAATCGGCAAAATATTCCTTGATCATGTACCCCTTGTAACCGCAGCAAATAATAAAATCATTAATGCCATGACTCGAATAAATTTTCATAATATGCCAAAGAATCGGCATGCCACCGATTTCGACCATCGGCTTAGGCTTTACAAAGGTTTCTTCACAAAGGCGCGTTCCAAGACCACCAGCTAAGATAACGGCTTTCATACTTTTTTCCACAGGTAGTATTCGAGTATTTAGGCGACAATATCGAAAACATCAATTTAACGATGACTGATGTTCGACGCACTGTTATAAATAATTAAACAACGACAAACTTTGGACCTTGGCAAATGATTGCTGAGCGGCTTGCAAGGTCATATTTTGCATATTGAAGCGAGTGAACGCTTCGGCGTAATCCAGATCGCGGGTATCCGAGAGAGTCGTTTCAATATCCAGCATAAATTGTTCGTTCTGATCTTGCTGATCATCCAACGCGCGCCCCCGCGAGCCAACGCGGGCCTGTGCTTCACCAACGCTTTTGAAGGCCGCATCCAGGTCGGTTAGAACATCGCTGACGGTTTTGTCGTAGACCGCGCCCATATCTTTTGGCGTGCCATCAACATTAATCGAGGTGCTGGCATTGGCACCAACCGCCGATTCTCCTGCCGGGTTGAACCCTAAATCGGTCAACACGCCAGCGGTATCGTTGGAAATTGCCACCGAAGAGGTGGCTCCTGCAGTGGTGGAGACAAACTCAATATTGTTACCGGTACTTCTGGCGATGACAGTTCCCGTCAATCCCGATGCATTGATACCGGCATTCACGGCAGTCACTAGATCGTCGACGTTTTGATAATTGCCGGCGGCGATTGAAACTGAAGTCGCGGCGCCACCATCGACGGTTAGATCGAAAGATTTGGCTCCGGCACTATAGTCCAATCCGTATTTTAAAAACCGATCCCCCTGAATTGCAGCGTTGACCGGCAAAAATTTGCCTGCCAAGGCATCGGCAAAAGTACTCAAGGTTTCAAAAATGCTTTGTTTGCCATTTTTGGCCACGGCCGCCAAACTCACCGAAGGAATATCTTCAAAAACGCTCTTGCCCAAATCACCGTCAGCTACTTGACGCGCATCGCCAATTTGTAAGACCCGCTGATTGACCCCACCCTGATATACATAGCCGGTCGGCTCTGTTAAAGGCGGCGTCACCGTTGAATCATATTTAAACGACGGCGTTCCCGATAAATCGCCCGAGAAGATATATTCCCCATTGGCATTTTTAGTGTTGGCAATTCCCAGCATATTATCGAGCAACTGCCGAACTTCCTTTTCCATCGCTTGCTTATCTGCCGCAGTCAGTGTGCCGCTATTCAAGCCTTGCACCGCAAGCTCTCGCGCTCTTTGCAGGGTGTTGACCGCTCCATTTAAGGCTGAATCTTCAACATTGTTACGCGCCCGTGTCGATTCGATATTCGCCTGATATTGCTTGGTTTTATCAATACTATCTTGATAGTCCAGAATTCTGACACTTGCCGCCGGATCATCCGCAGGCGTCAAAATTTTGTAACCAGTCGATAATTGTAGCTGAGTTTTAGAAACTTTTGCCTGTTGCGCTAATATCGCATTCAAACTTAATTGATGAGACCAAGTTGTTCCTATACGCATTGCCGCTCCCCCGCTTTGACCGCCCCACCTTCCATTGCGTCGGCGATAAAATTTCTATTGAATGCTATATGTCAATTTATCGACATTAACCGTGTAATCTTTAACTTGTGAGCATTTCTAAATGGTCATTATCAATGTTACGCTTTTTAAAACAACAGGATAATGTTCACGAAATGTTATCTTTATAAACCATAAGCGATTTTTGTGCCAAAAATCGATTGATCGTTGCTCGATAGCTCCAGCCTACGCGCCAGACTAATTTATTTTCGTTATCACACTATTCTGTGATCAAGTTCAGAGTATTTCGAAAAAATGCGACTTTAATATATACATAATTGAACTATTATTTTTATTACTAATCTCGAATACATGCTTAGTTAATTTGACGATGTACGCATAATGGTGACCAAAATGAATATTAATTTTCCCAAACAAAAACTATTAGTAGCGACAATAGTCAGTGTATCGTCAATGATAAGTTGCTCTGGGATATCATCCAATCCCGCCGACGCTATAAATCATGAAATGGCTCATCAACCACCTGCCGCCAATAATTTGCAGCCAACCATCATTTATTATGCTGCGAATGGTGAAGCATTAGCCGATGCAATAACAAAAATAGCTAATCGCTCAGGAATAACCTTTAAAGTTAATACTGATATTAGCCATGACTTGCTCAAAAAAACCGTTACCGCTGAAGATTGGAACAGTGCCGTAACCCAATTGCTGGAGGGTTACAATTATGCGAGCGTGAAAAATGGTTCCAAAATTGAATCAGTCACGATCATTGGCAGAGGTCAGCTAGGAGATACATCACAATTACCAATAGCCGCATCTAAGATGATTACCGTAACACCCAAAAATGAGCTTCTCACCGGAAAATATCGAAATTTTCCAGCCGGAAGCGTAATGCCTATCGATTTACCCATCAAGGAGATTATGAGTGTTAAGGATAACTCTGAAATAACGTTGGATCTACCGATTGGCAAATTCGGCGTTGTTCATGATCGCACCGCCGCTGAAATGGATGGATCTTCGACTTGGGTAGGTGATTTAAAGGATGATGGCGCTGGGTACCATGTGTTCTTATCTGAGGGCGCAGGCGGCATTATGGGACACATCAATACCCCAAATGGCACCTATACCTTTGAATCAGATGGTTCTAATACTTACTTGGTTGATTCAAGCAAATTAATCAATGCCGGATTTGAAGGGGATACCATTTCCGCTCCGAATGAAATCCTCAATGCCGCTGCGACGACCACTAATCTAACAACTTTACAGCAAGCGGTTACCACGACTCAAACAGCGGTCACCAAGGCCCAAACGGCTTACAATACCGCAATGACTAACTTTACAACCTATCAAGCCACTGTTTCCAAAAACTTGACAGCATACCAAACCGCTCAAAATGCCTATACGAGCGCTTATAATTTTTATGTAAATTCTGTAAACGCTTATAACAACACGGCGGTAAGCTATGCACGCTCACCAACCACGACCAATAAAGCCGCACTAACAAAGGCTCAAACAGCGGTAACAAATGCGATAAATGCAGTTAATACTGCCGCTAAGACGGCTAATACTGCCGCAACGACCTATAATAGCTCAATAGCCACCTTACAAACGAAGCAAAATGCTGTTATTACCGCGAAAGCCGCTTTGGATTCCGCCACAAACACTTTAAAAAATGCCCAAGCGGCACTAGCGGCAGCTCAAACGCCACCCAAGACGCCAACTGTATCAACGACTCCTTCTACGCTACCTCCTGCTACCACACCAAGTCCTTCTGCTTCGAGCTTGACCGAAATTGATATTATGGTCGTATATACCACAAATAAATTGACTGCCGCCGTTGCAAATCAAAGAATCGCTTATCTGGTAACCGCAAGCAATCAGGCTTATATTGATTCTAAAATTAATATGCGCCTAAGACTCGTTCATACGGAAGGTAATGCCTATACAGATCAAAATGCTAACGATACCGCCTTAGCTGATCTTGCCGGCAATAAGGGAACTCTTTCAACGATTAATGCCACAAGAACCAAATACGGCGCCGATTTAGTGTTCTTATTCAGACCCTTGTACACCGCTGCCGGTAATTGTGGGGCAACTTATGTAGAGTTTGCCAAGGGAAGCTCAGCAAATCCGGCGATTGGATATGGCACAATTAACGATGGCCATGCTATAGATGATAACCGTTATAATTGCGACATTAATACCTTTACTCATGAAATTGGTCATACCTTAGGCTTAGTTCACGAGCCCGTTAATTCAACATTTAGCGGCGTCTTTGCTGACTCCTATGCCTATGGTATTGCTGGTAAATTTGGTACGATTATGTCTTACATCTCGCCGGTGGTCATGTTATTCGCAACGCCTGACTTGCCCACTCAGTGCTCTAGCGGACCATGTGGCATACTTAATCAATCAAACCAAAATAAAGCCGTTAACTACACAGCCCCCATTATTTCGAAATTTATGCCGACTGTAACAACAACCCCAGTGCTAAATTAGAACTCTCTTTTACATTGAGCAGAGAGGGAGGCGCTTGCGCCTCCTGCTCTACTTCAAGTTTTGCGTTGACACGCTCCATTTGTCATCTTTACTAACCTCTTCCGAGGTTTTAACTTACGTCTGAGCTTTTATTGAGCTGAAATTAGGCATGCGCATTAAGTAACTTGATGACGCACATGGTTAGACAAGTTCTCGGCAACCGCTCCTAAGTTGGGCTAGCTCCTATGACCACGCAGTTAATCACGAACGGCTTCGAAATTTTAAGTTGCTCGAGTTTTTTCATTCACGTTACGTTGGAGATTGATTTCACATTTCAATCTGTTTCTAAACCTATTTTCCGGGCATAGTCGATAATATTATTAACCACAGCCATCAGCATATGAGATGCCTGATCTGCCGATAGCAGCGCCTCAAGAAATAGTTCGGCATCGATCAGATATTCATGTACTAATATATTTCTGAGCTTTCTCGCTGCAATAAACGCTTCAACATCGTCGATCCAGCACATTTTTTCGGCGTAATTCAAAACATCCAAAAGGGATTTAGGATTTTCACCTAGTAATTGTGCAAATTTTGGGATCAGTTTTTCCCCGATATGATCTTGCAATCGACTAAATCTACTTACAAAAGCATCTATTTTTTCGGATCGATCCTCTCGTTCAATAAGCGATTGAACCCATTGAATGTCGATAGTTTGATCGAATAAAGTGGAATGCGTATAGCTAAGATGCCGCATTTCCTTTTTGGCTAAATCTAATACCAATTTTGCGTTTTCAGCATATTCTACTAGATAGGTCAGACTCACAATAAAACCCCAGTTCGACGAGCAATTTCAAAAATCGGTGCATCATTTGTTTTAGCATCCTTCAAAACAAGATCAAGCTTTTGATCACCTAATGCGACTATTAGCGCCGCATACAGTTGACAAATACCCATTGCTCGATTCGGAAGCGTGGCTTCGGTCTCAATCATGAGATCAATATCGCCTCCGCGTCGATGATCATCGACACGCGATCCAAATAACCATATCTGACAAGGTTCACCTAATACTCGATGAACGACAGTTTTAATCGTTTGTATTTGATCGGACCGTAAGCGCATACTTTTTTTCCTTAGTGTATTTTTTGAGCGGACCTGCAAGTTCATGGTTACAAATTTTACACATAATCCTCTGCGCTTAATGCCTGTTTATGCCACTCAACTATTTTTCAACGTTTTACGCAATGAATCATGGGATTGTAGCTGAGTTTTAGAAACTTTTCCCTGTTGCGCTAATATCGCATTCAAACTCCTGATAAAACGCGGATGTTCCTATAGGCATTGCCGCTCTCCCACTTTGACTGCCGTACATTCCATTGCGTCGGCAATGAAATTTCCAATGAATGCTAAAGGTCAATTTATCAACATTAACCAGATAATCTTTAACGTGTTACCATTTCTAAATAAGCATTATCAATGTTATGCTCTTTAAAACAGCTGGATTTAGCACACGGAAGCATATCTTTTAAATCACCAAGCGATTTTGTGCCACTTTGCCATTGTGCTTGCGTGATCGCTCCGTCCCCCGGAAAGACTGATTTGTTTCGGGCCTTCATTGAAAAGTCACCTTTACGCATTATACTTTCTGTTAACAGGCAGCATAGATCAGGTATCGCCTTAATTTTTCGAACCATAACCTTACTTCATGGAATTAACATGGGTCCACATTATCTAAATCGTTTTTTCACCCCCAAATCTGTTGCGATCGTCGGCGCTTCCGAACGTGAAACCAGTGTCGGCTATCGCTTGATGCTGAATATGCTGGAAGCCAAATTTAAAGGGGGGCTCTACCCGGTCAATAACAAACGCGCCGAAATTCTCGGTTTGCCAGCATTTCCGGACTTAAACAGCGTTCCCGACGACATTGATCTGGTGGTTATTTCAACACCTGCCGCAACCGTCCCAGCCGTTATGCGCCAATGCGGTGAAAAAGGCGTCACCTCTGTCATTATTATTACCGCTGGCTTTGGTGAATTAGGCGAAGAAGGTCGGCATCTGCAACAGGAAGTGCTCGATATTGCTCACCGTTACGGGATTCGGATTATTGGCCCGAATTGCTTAGGGGTTGCCAGACCCGGCGCATTTTTTAATGCGACTTTCGGCGACGGCACTATCAAAGACGGTAATCTTGCGCTGCTTTCTCAGTCTGGCGCGGTATGTACCGCGATTTTGGACTGGGCAAAATCGCAAGACATCGGCTTTTCTAGCGTCGTGTCAATGGGCGGCGCCGCGGATATTGATTTCGGCGAAGTCCTCGATTATCTTGCCACCGATAGCAAAACCAGCGGTATATTAATGTATGTCGAGGGGATTCGTGACGCTCGCCGTTTTTTGAGCGGTCTGAAAGCTGCCGCACGCTTAAAGCCGGTGATATTAATTAAATCGGGTCGTCATGAAGCCGGTTGTAAGGCCGCGATGTCGCATACCGGCGCTTTGGTCGGCGGGGATAACGTCTTTGATGCCGCCATTGAAAGAGCGGGGGTGGTGCGCGTATATAACATTGCTGAATTATTTTCAGCGGCACGAGTGCTCGCCAATAATTATGTCGTGAAAAAAGACCGCCTCGCCATCATTACTAATGCCGGGGGACCTGGGGTTATGAGTACCGACCGGGCTGAAGATGTCGGCATTCAGATGGCCGAACTGAGCCCCGAAAGCATTGAGGAACTTAATAAAGTCCTGCCAAAGCATTGGTCTCACTCCAATCCGATTGATATTCTAGGAGACGCCACCTCCGAACGCTATCAACAAGCCTTGGAAGTCTGTTTAAAAGACAAAAATATTGACGGGGTACTCGCTATTTTAACGCCGCAAGCGATGACCAATCCTACTCAGGTGGCCCAATGCTTGATCGATGCCGCCAAAACTAGCAACAAGCCGGTGCTTGCGTCATGGACCGGAGGCGCTCGCGTTCAGGAAGGCCGAAATCTTCTCGATAATAGCAAAGTCGCGCATTTTAATACTCCGGAAACGGCGGTCGATGCCTTTTCATTTTTGGCAAAATATACCCAGAACCAAATTCTGTTGAAGCAAATTCCTTCTCCGTCGAAAGAGCTCTCCGCGCCGGATGTCACCGGCGCGCGCCTGATCATTGAACAAATTCTATCCGAAGGGCGTCAGGTGTTGACCACTCAGGAATCCAAAGCCATTTTGGCGGCGTTTCATATTCCGGTGAATCATACGATTCAGGTCGCCAATGCCAAAGAAGCGATGATCGCAGGAGAAACCTTAGGCTTCCCGGTGGTCTTAAAAGTCAATATGGCAGAATTCAGCCATAAATCCGATATCGGTGGTGTGCGTTTGAACATTAATAGTGTTCAGGAAGTTTCGCGTAATTTCGTCGAGATGGAAACTGCTATCAAGTTAAAACACCCCGAAGTAAGGACGGTGTTTATGACCGTTGAACCGATGTTTAAAACCCCGAGCGGACGCGAGTTGATGATTGGTGTGGTCAGAGATCCGGTTTTTGGTCCTGCGATCAGTTTCGGCTTGGGCGGCACCATGGTCGAAATTCTGCATGATAATGCGGTCGCCTTGCCACCACTCAATGCTTATATGGTTGAGGAAATGATCGCCAAAACCAAAGCCGCTCGCTATTTGAAGGCATTCAGACAACTGCCTGAAGCCAACAAAAAAGCCTTGGTTGAAACCTTACTCAATGTGTCAACCATGGTCAGCGAACTGCCGGAAATTATGGAACTTGACATTAATCCGTTGATCGTCGATTCAAAAGGCGTCATGGCGGTCGATGCCCGCATTAAGGCCCAAGTATCGCATCAGATTACCCCATATGCGCACATGGCGATTCATCCTTATCCACATGAATTGATTCAACATTATCAATTACCTAACGGCGTCAATATCACCATTCGACCGATTCGCCCAGAAGATGCCGATATGGAAAAAGATTTTGTGCATCGTTTGTCAGAACGCACCAAGTATTTTCGCTTTATGCAGGCGCTACAGGAATTGACACCCGAAATGATTGTGCGTTTTACCCAGATCGATTACGACCGCGAAATGGCTTTCGTGGCGATCAGCGATAATAATGATTTACCGAACGAAATGGGCGTATGCCGGTACATGATGAATCCAGACGGACATTCCGCCGAATTCGCTTTGGTAGTCTCCGATGATTGTCAGGGAATGGGCATTGGTTCACGCCTGATGCGTACCTTGATGCAAACCGCCAAAAACCGAGGTATCTCAGTGTTTGAAGGCGAAGTGCTCGCGATTAACAAGCCAATGTTATCGTTAGTAAGCAAATTAGGCTTTTCTATCGAAACCTTAGACCAAGATCATGAGATTGTCCGCGTGATCAAAAACCTAAGGGATTAACCCATCGTTTAATACTTCCACTTGACGGCCTTGGTTGCGACCCAAATCGTAGCCAAAGGCCTCTACCCTCAGTTTGATCCGAGATAATTATTTTAAATTCTGCAATTAGTTTAGGGTTAAAATATTTAGATACACCCGGTGCGTATAGCCTTATCTAGATTTTTGGGTAGCTACTCGCCCCTTTGAATTTAGGGTGTAGATAATTGATTTAAAAGGACACGTGAATACATCCCTTTAGTTCTCTGCAACATCCATTTTGCTGAAGCCTTTTCAATCAATCACCTACCCCCCATAAAAATTTGAGGGACAAGTAGTTTCATTTTTTGTAAGCATTCACTCTTCCCAACCTCCCCCTTCTCAGGGGAGGAGTTTGGAGTTCCATCCACTGACAAGGGGAAGGGTGAAACCACGCTGTAGAGTAAACAACGTGTAGTAAAAACTTGTACAACTGGCTCCCCCCCTAGGAGAGGGCTGGGGTGAGGGAATTTAAGTTGCTCAAGTTATTACATGCGCGTTAACAATAATTACTATTTTTTCGACCTTCCAAGGAGTCGTTCATGAGTCATCAATATACTTATTCATTCAAAGATGGTAACGGTAAAGACAAGCAACTGTTAGGCGGCAAAGGGGCCAATTTATGCGAAATGACCCAAATCGGCCTAAACGTGCCTCCCGGCTTTGTCATTACCACCAAAACCTGTCTGACGTATTTGGAAAATCAAAAATTACCGGATGGGTTACTGGATGAAGTTAAACAACAAATAGCCGAAATCGAAAAAGCCAGTGGCAAAACTTTCGGCAGCAATGAGAATCCGCTGTTAGTTTCAGTTCGTTCAGGATCGGCTATTTCGATGCCCGGCATGATGGACACGATTTTAAACTTAGGCCTCAATAAACAAACCTTGAACGGCCTGATTCAACAAACCGATGACCCACGTTTTGCCTATGATGCTTATCGACGTTTTATTCAGTTATTCGGCAAGATTGCGCTCGGCGTTGATGACGCTAAATTCGACGCCCATTTTGAAGAAGTGAAACAACAAGCCGGCATCAAAGCTGATGTTGCTTTAGATGCTCAGCACCTGTGCGATATCAGCGAACGTTTTTTACAAGTCGTGCTTGAAGCCACCGGTCGGCCATTTCCGGAGGACGTGTACGAACAATTGGAGTTGTCGATCAAAGCCGTCTTTAATTCATGGACCGGCAAACGAGCGATTGATTATCGCCGCGAATTCCATATTACACCTCAAATGGCCAATGGCACCGCAGTTAACATCGTGATGATGGTATTCGGCAACATGGGTAACGATTGCGCAACCGGCGTCGGTTTCACACGCAATCCCGGCACCGGCGTTAACGAAATGTATGGTGAATATCTGGTCAATGCCCAAGGGGAAGATGTCGTGGCCGGGATCCGCACCCCAAAACCGGTTCACGAACTGGCCCAAGAAATGCCGTTCTTGTATAAACAATTGGTCGAACTGCGCAATAAACTCGAAGCTCACTACAGGGAAGTTCAGGACTACGAATATACGATCGAAAATGGGATTTTGTATTGCCTGCAAACCCGCAACGGCAAAATGAACGCCACCGCGATGGTCAAAACTTCGGTCGATATGGTCAACGAAGGCTTGATTACCAAAGCTCAGGCCTTACTTAGAATCAGCCCCGACTCATTAGAGCAATTGCTCCATCCACAACTCGACCCTCATCATAAAACCCCGGCATTAGCGCGCGGTCTTCCGGCTTCACCAGGAGCTGCCAGCGGCATCGCGGTGTTTGATGCCGATACCGCCGAACGTCTTGGCCGAGCCGGCGAAAAAGTCATTCTGATTCGCGAAGAAACCAAACCGGAGGATATTCACGGCTTTTTTGCCTCTCAAGGTATTTTGACCAGTCGGGGCGGAAAAACCTCACATGCCGCCGTGGTCGCTCGCGGCATGGGCAAGGCCTGCGTAGCGGGTGCCGAAGCAATTCAAATCGATGCCAAAGGACGACTCGCTATTATTGGTGACATACATATTCGCGAAGGAGACTGGTTAACGCTGGATGGCAGTAGCGGTGATATTTATTTCGGTAAAATTGCAACGATTGCGACTTCATTTTCCAGTGAATTGAAAATCTTACTGAGTTGGGCTGATGAAATCGCCGAATTGTTGGTTTACGCCAATGTTGACACCCCTGAAACAGCAAGGCTTGCGATGAGCTATGGCGCCAAAGGGATCGGCTTGTGCCGAACTGAACGTATGTTCAATGCGACGGATCGCTTGCCGATCGTGATCGATATGATTATTGCCAATACCCCTGAACAGCGCCAAGTTGCGCTGGATAAATTATTTCCGATTCAACGGGATGACTTTAAGGCGATTTTCGAAGCCATGTCGCCCTACCCGGTCACAATTCGCCTGCTCGACCCGCCGATGCATGAATTTTTACCGAGCGAAAGTCAATTACAAGAAGAAATCGACGCACTCCAGCATTATGTCACGATCGTCAGGGGTCAACGCATCACACTGGAATCGATTACCCATGATGAACAATTGCCGCGACCATTCAATTTGTTAAATGAAGAAGTCATTTACGAAGCGATCAACAAAAAAACTCACATGCTCAAAAAGGTGAAAGAGCTTTATGAGGTCAATCCGATGTTAGGACATCGCGGTGTGCGTTTAGGCATCAGTCATCCCGAAATCTACAAAATGCAGATGCATGCGATTTTAGATGCGGCAGCGCTCTGTAATAAACAACGTATGGAATGCGTCCCTGAAATTATGGTGCCGCAAGTGATTACCGCTGCTGAATTAAAACGCATCAAACACATGCTGCATGAAGTGCAAGCCGAAGTTGAAAGCCATCATGGCATAAAACTGAAATATAAATTCGGCACGATGATCGAAACGGTACGTGCGTGTATCCGTTCGGCGCAACTGGCGGAAGATGCGGAATTTTTCTCGTTCGGCACCAATGATTTAACGCAAGCGACCTTTTCGTTTTCCAGAGAAGACGCTGAAAATAAATTTTTACCGCTGTATAACCAGACTGATCTGCTCCATGATAATCCCTTCGAAGTCCTCGATATTAAGGGCGTTGGTCAATTGATGAAAATGACGGCTGAATTAGGTCGGAAAACGCGTCCTGATCTTAAAATTGGTATCTGCGGCGAACAAGGGGGACACCCAACCTCGATTAATTTCTGCCAGGAAATCAAATTATCCTATGTGTCTTGCTCCGCGTTGCGGATTCCGATTGCCCGACTTGCCGTCGCGCAAGCCAAATTGATCGAAATGAATACGCAATCTACTGCCGGTACTCAAAACCTCTAAAAAATAAATCGGCACATTCTTTTCCGATCCTCATCATAAAAAACTCAACAACATACTTATCCACAAAAACTGTGGATAAGTATGTGTATAACACCTGATTAACCTCGCCAATACCTCGTTATTTGTAGTCCTCACGAAAATTGTCGAAATTTTACACAACCCACTTATTAATAAAAAAACAATACCTTATAGCAAAATATTCAGCGATTTTAATTCCTTGATTAGCCCAAAATCAGGCATTTTTAGCTGATATCTAAAAATGTGTATAAGTTGAACTGAAGTTCAAATTTTGAACATAAATGTTCGACCACCAATTCGAAAATCAACAATCAATCACCTACACAAGTTTTCCACATATTCTGTGGATAAGTTTGTGTATAACGCCTTTTTAACTACGCCAATACCTTGTTATTTATGGCGCTGACTTAGATTGTCGAAAGTTTATACAACCCAAGTATAATTTTAAAAATCAATATGTTACATATATTAATTCAATGCTTTTAACTCCTTGATTAACTCAAAATCAGGCACTTGTATCTGATATCTAAAAATGTGGATAAGTTAAATTGAATTCCAAATTTTGAACATCAATGCTCGACCGCCCATTCGAAAATCAACAATCAATCACCTACATAAGTTTTCCACATATTCTGTGGATAAGTTTGTGTATAACGCCTTTTTAAATACGCCAATAGCTTGTTATTTATGGCACTGACTTAGATTGTCGAAATTTTATACAATCTAATTATCCATTTAAAAATCAATATGTTATATATATTAATTCAATGCTTTTAACTCCTTGATTAACTCAAAATCAGGCACTTGTATCTGATATCTAAAAATGTGGATAAGTTGAAATGAATTCCAAATTTTGAACATCAATGCTCGACCGCCCATTCGAAAATCAACAATCAATCACCTACATAAGTTTTCCACATATTCTGTGGATAAGTCTGTGCATAACACCTTTTTAACTGCGCCAATACCTTGTTATTTATAGGCCTGACTCAAATTGTCGCAATTTTACACAACATAAAATATCCTTATAAATTAATAATTTAAATTTACTCCACCTACTTTTTAGCAATAGCATAAAGTCATCAATCACGAAATTTTCACTTATTTGGCAAATGTGTATAAGTCAAAATTCGTCCAAAATTTTAGTATTGATGACTTGACTTTTAATCTGCCAATCAACAATCAATCACCTACAAAGTTTTCCACAAATTCTGTGGATAAGTCTGTGCATAAACACTTTTTAAGCACAGCCAAGCCTTATGATTTAAGGCGGTGACTTAGATTGTAGTTTTTTCAAACATATTTATTAGCTATTGATAATCAACCAGTTACAAACATGCATCCACAGGTTCAGGCGAATTCTCTGAAAAAATTTTTATATGGAGTCGATACTTTTAACCATGTGTATAACATTTGCCACGCATCAAAATAGCAGGGTGTGATAATCTAAGCCTACGATTAACAGCCAGCCCCCAATACTATGCCTTTTTTTATCTGTCTCAATTTAGTACTCAGTTATCTGATACAGAGTCACAGCCCTTATCAGGCGTTCTTTTTATCGGCATGGGGTAATTATCTGGGGATTTGCTGCATGACCCTCAGCGTACTTGCCATGCTGACTTATAAACTGAACTTGTCATTGCGTTATGATTTATTTTGTTGCGGAAGTGTTTTAACTTGGCTGAGCACTTGGCCGAGCTATTTCAATGAAGACTCACCGGTGATTTTCTTTTATCCGATTTATTTTTGCTTAATTACGGTCTTTATCACGGTAGGCTTTATCCAACAGGCTCAAAAAATCGATTCACTGTCGCTGACCT
The DNA here is from genome assembly GCA_947505105.1 of Methylococcaceae bacterium. Lineage (GTDB taxonomy): Bacteria > Pseudomonadota > Gammaproteobacteria > Methylococcales > Methylomonadaceae > SXIZ01. The sequence continues at coordinate 25,700 of CANNKG010000025.1, forward strand.
TTATGTACAAATTTAATAATGCCAAGTTATTTAATCCCTATTTATTAATGGGCATTGTGGTTTTCGCCTTAAATTACATCGAGAATTATTTATTCTATCCAACGGTCATGACGGTGTTGCTGGCAAAATATGCCTTCTCCAGCATACTGGAAGCTAACCAAGCCTAAAATCAGCTCCTGACCGCCCGCTATCTCACTTAAACGATCCTCCACTATGGTTTCACTATCCGACGATTCAACGCTGATCATTAGCGAACTCCCCCTCAATTCCGCCCTACTTTCTGCTGCGGCCGAGCTCGGCTATATCACCACAACGCCGGTACAAAGTCAGGTTATTCCAGCTATTCTTCAAAAACAGGATTTACTGGTTAGCGCAGCGACCGGCAGCGGCAAAACTGCAGCATTTCTGTTACCCGTTCTTGATCGCTTATTACAAGCCGCCTCCAGCGCCACACGGGCATTAATTTTAGTGCCTACCCGAGAACTGGCCGTTCAAGTTGCCAAAAATGCTCAGCAACTTTCAAAATCAACGACTTTGAAAATTGGCACCATTACCGGGGGGGAAGATTACAAAAAGCAGCATGGCTATTTAACCCGAGAATTCGATTTGATCATTGCGACGCCCGGACGACTGCTGGAACATCTGGAACAAGCACCGGAAGTTCTGCAAAATATTGAGATACTCATTCTCGATGAAGCTGATCGCATGCTAGATATGGGCTTTAGCCAGCCCGTACTCCAGATTACCGAAGCCTGCCCGGTTCAGCGACAAACACTTTTATTCTCGGCGACCTTGGAACATCCAAGCGTACAAAAATTTGCGGCACAACTCGCCAACGCCCCGGAAACCATATCTCTTCAGACCGTCCATGACCAACATCTGGCGATTGAACAACATATTCTGCCCTGCGATGATGTGAAGCATAAACAAACCGTATTAACTTGGCTTCTTAACCACGAAACCTATCAAAAAGCGCTGATCTTTACCAATAGCAAAGCTCAGGCGGATGCCCTACAAGGCCCGTTACGCGGTAAAAAACTGCGCGTCAGCGTCTTGCATGGCGATATGGATCAAAAAATTCGCAAAAAAGTGCTGAGCGATTATCGTGAAGGGATCATTCCGATCTTGATCAGCACCGATATTGCCGGGCGTGGTCTGGATATTGAAGGCGTCGATCTGGTAATTAATTTCGATATGCCCCGAACTGCGCATCAATATGTGCATCGCATCGGTAGAACTGGGCGCCACGAAAACGAAGGCCTCGCAATTTCATTAATCAATTCGACCGAATGGAATTTGATGTCGGGCATTGAACGTTATCTCAAACAATCGTTCATCCGCCGGACGATTGAAGAAGTTGCAGGAAATTTTAAAGGTCCGAAAAAACTTAAAAGTTCCGGTAAAGCGGCTGGCTCTAAATCAACCAAAGCCCCCGCCAAAAAAGAAACCGTCAAAAAACCCAAACAACGGCAACGTGATTTGAAAAATATCGGTAAACGCCGCGCACCGAGCCAAATTGGGTCAGATACGTCATCAATCGAAACGGAAGACGATTCCAATCAATAATTGGACCCTTCATTCTTGAGGCACTCCGGGGATTTGCTCATCATACGTTGAATCCTCGTGAGTTTCCAACGTCCACAACACCAGACCACCCCATAAGACACCCAGCACATTCAGCAAAGCATCGCGCCAATTGAACGGCCCGTCGGGATGATAAGCCTGATATAACTCATCTAGCAGTCCTAACCCTATACACAAGATCATCGCGCTCAAATAACGCCGTTTGAACGCCTGAAACAGCACGATCACCAAAGCGCAATATTGAATAAAGTGAATGTATTCAATATCGAATTTGATTAAATCGACGTAGTAATAGCCCATGGTTAGCATCAATATCAACCACGTCGCCGCCTTGAGCAGTCGTTGCGGCGTTCGCCATAAACGCCAAATACCCCAGAGGATAAAAACAATTAACAGTACAAGGCCGATAATTTGGATTACCCGTCGATAGAGTTCAAGGCCATAACTATCACGCAGAAAATAGCATAATTCGGAAAACGGGATGTGTCCGACCAAATAAAACACATAAGTCAAGGTTCCCAAGATTAGACAGTTCAACTGAAAGCTGGAGCATTGATTCAGGATTTTTTTCATGAAATCATGTAAACCGCGCATTAATGCAAATTCAATAAAATAGTTAAGTTCAAAATAAAATTTTCGAGGGCGTGATTGCGTTGAATCTTGGTTTGTCGTAGAAATCGATATCGAACCCAAAGGCCGCTATGCTCCCTTAGCGATAAAATTTCCCGAATAGTGGCCTGTTTTTCCGAAGCCAATTCAGGATAAGTTTCCAGAAAACAAGCCGCTTGCCGGAGGCTTTGCAAGCCTTGTCGATCTTTCAGAATATTCGCTAAAAATCCTCTCGATTTACGGAGCATCCCGGTCAATCGCTTGTTCCAGCCCACCGTATTAGTGGCGTGCTGTCGATAATAAATACCGGGTTCCGAATCGTAAATCACCTCGCCAAATGCGCCGGCCACCAGATACGCCCACCAGTCATGCATCATCATCCGTTCTGGATTCGCGGCCAACATTTTTTGCCGAATAATTTCACCAAACACCATCGTACAACCAATCGCAACATTTTCGACCAAGGCATTTTCAAAGCCGAAAAATCTGGGAATGGCTGAAGTTCCTATGGGATGTAAGGCATTATCGGTATAAATCAAGCGCGAACAATAGAGTGCCGCCGAAGGATTTTTCGCCGCAGTTATGTTTACGGTTGCGCGGGCAAGTTTCTCCGGAAACCAGATATCATCCTGATCACAAAATGCATAGAGCTGTCCCGGTTCGACCGAACATTCGCGCACCAAGGTCATAAAACTCCCGATAACACCAATATTGGAACCTTCAATCAAGGTTATATTGTCATGGCAAGTACGATACTGTCTAAGAATCTCAAGCGTTCGATCGCTAGAACCATCATCCCGCACCCAAAGCGAAAAATTTTGGGTCGTCTGAGCATAGAGACTATCAAGAAGCTCAACCAGATAATGTTCACCATTATAGGTCGAGAGTAATACCAAGACATGAGGAGAAGGTAGGTTCATGGAAGCAATGGTAAGAGTTGAAAAAGTTCAACTCTTACCATAACGTAAAAACGCATCAGGCGTCTACTTATGTATTCCGATCAATACTGCCACCAACTCCGATAAAAAACCTACCAAATTTTGACGGCTGAAAATAGGCCAGTTTATTCAGAGATTTGAGCGTACGACGGCACTAAATTCGAGAGCAGTCACTTACGTAAAGCTCAGAAATACACAAAATCTAAATGACTCAGTTCTTTTGTCATTACATTAGCCTGTTTATCAATGAGAGATTCATATTGAAGATGCCCAACATAAAAGTTAAGGGTTAACACATTCAACATAACCCTCTTTCTGCGAAATATTAGGACACCACCTCTCCACATTCACAATATAGGAATCACCACGGCGATTTTTTGCCTTGAACAGAAGGTGCTCAGCTTCCGAGCGATCAGAAGCTATTGCTACACTTCGAAATGAGCCTTGGCGAAAATAAATCGCTGCATTTGTAAGTTCAAATTTTTTGGCAATTGACCCAGTTTCGTATTGCGCAGAAGCAAGGTCGGTATCACCTCCATAAACAACACCCCATTTGACGATAGTTGAAGATGAAGTTTGTGCTTTTTCTACTAACGCTGCATTTCCAGCAATCGTGGTTTGTATATTTGCTTCCACCCTAGCTGATGTGATCTTCAGCCTCTTGTTTTCTTCTTCGAGCTCAATTAAACGCTGTTTTTCAATGGAATCAATACTCTTTGATTGAACGTCATAGAGAGCTTTAGTTAGCTTCTCGTTTTGAGCTGCCAAATCAGTAATATTGGCTTGGGCTTCTTTTAGCGCTTGGTCTGACTCAACAAGTTTTGCCTTCCATTTAAAACCAACAACGTTACCTTCCTCAAAGCCGGCATTAACTAGCAAGTCATTAAATTTGGTTGGAAAGAGTATCAATAAAATACCAAGAGCAAGTATTGCAGTATCTCGCACCACAGCTACCAAGTCTTTCCAGATTCCCAAAATAGATCGTTTGTTTTCTTGAGTTGGTTTATCAGTCATTTAATACCTCCTGAATACCGCTAACGTAGAAGCTACCGACCTGCGCGGCCCTTTTGCGCAGGTTCGGTGGACTGCCGGGTTGGGCGACTAGAATAGGTTAAGCATTTGGATTCAAAACAAAGTCATTGCTACCAACGTTACCAACCCCCGTTCTACTAGGTATGGAGTTGCGATCAATCTTTCCTTTAAGCGTATATGCCAAATCGTCATACCAGATAGGGTCACCTAAATACCATGAATGCGAAACCATGCCATTAATGACTTTCTTGAGGTTTTCCTTTCTTTCGTCCTCAGGAATAGCTACGTAACGTGGACCACAATCGACATCGACAGCCTTCTCGTGAGCGGGTGTGTGAATAGGCATACCAACACGCCCTACACGAGAGCTAATGTCGATGTTCTTCACGTTGGAAACTGCCAGCGCTTCATCGTGACCACTGAAATAATTTGTAAGTCGTCCACAGTGATTAAATACCGACACCATTTCGGTATTGTCGAGAGAAAAACAGTCTGAGGATAGGTCTGCTGCAAATAGAACAACCTGACCTATTCGCCAATCATTGGCTAATTCTGAATTGCGACCTTTATCTACCGCACGAAACGCTTCGCGAACGACAAACCCGCCCATAGAATGAGCCATCACATGAATATTGATAGGACAATCTTTCAGCGTGTAGTTGACAAAAGGAATAATGCCAGCCTTGACAAGAAGATACGCGGCATTCTGCGCCTCAAAACGGTCATATGCGTATAGCAGAGCACTGCCAGCAGTTGGCCAGTCAAAGCCAACCACCATGCACTTGAAGCCACGATCTTTTAGCTCTTTCTCAACTAGTCGCTGCCGCGTCAATGATTCTTCTGGGGAGTTATTATAACCATGAACAAAGAAAACGATATCCAGCTTACTTGCTGGAGTCATTCCGGGAGTATTCGCTTGATTCACTATATCATCTAGCCATTGCCTTACCCCTCCGATTTTATGCGAGGGTCGTGGTACATTATCTTTTTCCGGAATCCGCAAGTATGAAACCGATCCGTGACCACTTCCGAACTTATCTTCTCCAACAACCTTATCGCGGGTACATAGAATGAAACTATTCATAAGAATTTACCTTTTCTAGTTGATGAAATAATACGGTTGTATGTTTAACGCCTGACATAGCGCCAACCAGGCAAAGCCCTGAAAGCTAAAAAATAAAATTGCCGTATAACCACGCTACGTTTAAGTAGCATGTTCGGCATCATTAAGGAAATATTCTGATGTAACTCTTCACGAGGCTTGGCACACGCTCCTTAATCCACACGCCATCGCCAGTGTTGCTGTCTCGATCACCTTTACCATTGGTATTGCCTTCCACCGTCTTGATCTTGGTTTTTACTGTTGGCTGATCTTCTAGAATTAACCCAATATGCGAAAAGTCAAAAACTACAAAATCGCCCGCCTTGGCTTGTTCAGTCTCGGGCAGTAGTAGGATATTTTTTTGTTTTGCCCACTTTTCCCAACCAAATGCGCTTGCATCTCTGCAACGCCACTTTTCGGCTAAAGAAAAGGACGAAAGATTTAAAGCAGCTCTAACCGGCTCATCTTCTAGCCACTCGCGCATGACCCAAGCGGTAAATGCAGCACACCAAGGCCATGCTCCGGGTGCCAGCCATGTTGCACCTTGATACTCAACGATGCGTGCACCAGTGTTGTTAGCATTTCCCTCGCGCGTGCCGAATTCATTCTTAGCGATTGTAACCAACTTCATGATGTTTTCGTTCATGTGATTCTCTCCGTAAGTAAAAAACTATCTTTTTTCCAACGCAAAGAGAAGCTCTTCTTCTCTTGATAGATGAGTTAATTACGATTGTTATTTTGTTGGGTTGCTAGCGCAACCGAACGATGCGCTTCATTGCTCATCAACTATAGGTAGCGCACCTTATCGCGTTGAATTCACGATTATTTCTCGTTGCCGCCTCTCTCTTCATTTTCTTTCGGAGGATCAGGCCAAGGGTCAGGCGCTTGTACTCTTGTTATATCGCGATAATTTTCTTTTAGATGTTCATCATCAATTAATTTGTCTTTTTGACGTTCAATTTCTTCTATTAACTTATCTTTTATGCCATTCATTTTTATTATTCCCCTTAGTCTAACCCTCTGGATTTTTTGACCTCTTCAAAGCATTTTATTATCAACGCCTTATCATCTGGTAATTTTGTTTCCTTTTTTTGAAGCGTTGATTCAATTTTTTTGAATTTTCTGTAAGCGCGTTCCAGCGCTTCTGGCTCTGCATGATTTCTTACTTGCCGCCATAGATCATCATATTCAATTCTTAATTCCCCCCACGTTCCTGCCAATAATGACATTTGTTCAATTGATTTCTGATAATTCAATATTGGGGCGCAAATTGCAATAATCGCAGATATTGAGGAAAGACTTTTCCATAACCAAGGAAGCTCTTCCCAAAGCCCCCAACCTGCAACTGTCCCAGAAGCCATGACCGCTAAGAAAATCTTAAATCCCTTATCTCTTGCTGAGTAGCGATTGACTAAATATTTCCAGTATTTCGCATTCATATCTGCATCCAGCATCGAATTCCAAATTGCTGTTCTCATAAATTCGTCATCCTTTGTTATTTCATTATCTAATAAAAATTATACAGCCCGCGTTAGGGTACCCCCCTGTGCCTGGATACTTGTCGCCTGTAATTCAAAATCAGAGGTGATTCATGAAAGCCAAATACATCATCACATTGTTTCGCGTGGGCGCAAACGGCGGTGCCAACCTTGGTTAATTGATTTTTTATTTCCTTCCGCTTTGTTTAGGTTGCTTACCTTGGAGCGAATCCTTATGTCGTGCTATCCATTATGCTTTTTCTCTGTGGATCCGCTAGCACTAACATCATCCTGCGTATTACTATCTTTGCCCAATAGATAGCCTGCAATTGTTCCGAGTAGACCGATTACAGGAGATATTTGTTGCTGGGAGTATCCCGCAACTATTAGAAACAATGCACCTATGACAATTAATATAGTTCCAAACGGACGAAGTATGTTTTCTGCTGGGTGTTTTTTGATAATTAACAATGTTATGCACAAACATATGAATGCACCAAAACTAACAACGATTACACTAAGTAAAAAGCTGTCATTATATGCAGCAGAAACCATATGATCAACGTCACCGACTGGATGCGATGGTATATCTATAGCTGTTTGATTTTTTAGCACTTCAATTTCAGCTAACAATTGATCTGTCGTTTTCTCAGTCATTGACTACTTCCAGGTATTTGAGATTTGAGATTTGCAACAACTTCTTCATAATGCGAAATAATTAATTGTTGTTTTTTCACGGTGTCTTCTAGCTCAGAGATTCTTTTGGTAAATGTTTCTACTTGAATTGATTGAACTAAAGATGCACGCCCAATGTGTTTCGTTGCCTCCTCCATGCCTCTAATTAGAGCCTTGTTTTCTGAAAATGCCTCCATGTTTGATATGCGATTAATATCTCTGATTGCATCGTCTAACGGACCTGCAACACTTGCAGACAGTGATAGAGCCACAAGGATGTTAAACAAGATTAATTTGTACATGATAGCTCCTTCTTTATAATACCTAACAAGTAATTATACTGATTAGTATAATTACATCTAACATGCAATATCAGCAAGCCTTAAATAAATTCACTTATCAAAAACCTTGATTTACTAAACGAGATAACATACAGTTTTGTTATAATCACTGGATGTGTATAACGCAACGCATGCCACTTTTACACAGCACTTTAGTACAACATCTTGGTACTTTTTTCGATCACCATGGACTTTCACAAAAAATGAAGCTAAATACTTAAATTTGGTTAGGCTCTTTTGGGGATTTTTGCATTAAATTTCATCACGATCTTTACCTAAGCAAAAACCTATAGCCGTTTTTGGATAAGTTATGGGCAAAAGAGCAATACAATTGGTAACCCATACAAGCCCGGCAAACGATTATTTAGTTTTAGCGCCTTCAATAATATATGGCCGACTCAGTTCATACTATAGCCCCTGTTGAAATACCGGCAATTATCAGTCAACCAAAATGTGGCACCTCAATCACGCCGTAAGTTATACCGCCCAGCAAATACAAATCAGCAATATGACTTTAAAAATGCAAAATCCTATTCCACCTGATAACTCTAGCTGGGTATCTGTTTTTGAGACCCTGATTACAGAAATCAAACTTCGTCAATATTCGCCAAAAACCTTGAAATCTTATCGCTGCTGGACACGGCAATTTCAAACGTTCACCCAGTTCAAGGATTATCAGACGCTAACCCAACAAGATGTCGTAGATTTTCTAAGTCATCTTGCCGTAAAAAAACAAGTGTCGGCGGCCACTCAGAATCAGGCCTTTAATGCCTTACTGTTTTTATATCAACATGTCTTGAAACGGGATTTCAGCGAAATTAAAGGGGTAACACGAGCCAAACGCAGACTCACCATTCCAGTGGTGTTATCCCGCGCTGAAATAGATTTAATTCTTGATCATTTGGATGAGCCAAACAGCCTGATCGCTCAACTTTTATACGGTTGCGGTTTGCGTTTGTTTGAATGCTTAACGCTCCGGGTGGGCTGTTTAAATTTTGAGGCAGGCGTCCTAACGGTATATGACGGTAAAGGCCAAAAAGACCGTTCTGTCCCCTTGCCACAAACGTTGATTCCATCGCTAAAAAAACAATTGGAGAAGGTTTTTCATCTGCATGATGCCGACCTTAAAGCGCATTATGCGGGCACTTTTTTACCCGATCAATTGAGCCGAAAATATCCGAAGGCGGCACAGGAAATTGATTGGCAATGGTTATTCCCCGCACAATCACTGACCTTGATTCCCGAGAATGGCGAATACAGACGCTATCATATACATGAATCTGTGGTGCAAAAAGCGATTAAGCAGGCGGTGCGAGATGCAAAAATTACTAAACGCGCATCCGCACATACCTTTAGGCATTCATTCGCCAGTCATTTGCTGGCGGCGAATTACGATCTTCGTACAATTCAGGAACTATTAGGCCATAGCGACATTCGGATAACCAAGATCTATACGCATACAGTGCAAAGTCGTGCCCCTAAAGAAGCCCAAAGTCCATTGGATTTTGATAGCGCTTGAATGAAATGCTATTGGTCTGTTTCAATGCCGAACTGGTTTCGGAATAGCAAAAGCCTAATGTTCCACTAATCTTGTTTATAAATTGCCCAACCCATCTAAATCGAGTCAACTTTTAATTTTGTTGATATTAGCGCCTAAGAATGAAATGATGAGTTTATTGCCTATCGTTTTCTCATAGACCCCATTTATTGCTCTAGCTAAGGAGTGCCACATGTATCATAAATCCTCGCCCACTATTGCAGCTTCAGAAATTACCTCGCGCGAGCTATTTGAACAGCGGCGACAATTTATACAATTAATCGCTGGTCTAGGGTTGGCCGCCCTGCTCCCCTCTGAGCTATCGGCTGGCGAAAAATTAACAATTGTAAAACCGGCACTTTATACTCAGCCTGAAACACTCACACCGTATGAAGATGTCACGCAATACAACAATTTTTATGAATTCGGGACCGACAAAGAAGCGCCGGCCAAAAATGCCGATACCTTGATAACCCACCCCTGGACAATTACGGTTGAAGGCGAAGTGCATAAGCCACAAGTCTTTGATATTGAGCGCCTGTTAAAACTTGCGCCATTGGAAGAACGGGTTTATCGACTCCGCTGCGTTGAAGCCTGGTCGATGGTTATTCCGTGGGTGGGCTATTCGTTCTCCGAATTAATCAAACAGGTCGAACCAACCGGTAATGCTAAATTCGTTGAATTCGTCAGTTTGCATGATCCCAAACAAATGCCTGGACAGCTTAACCCCGTACTAAATTGGCCCTATCGGGAAGGTTTGCGTCTGGATGAAGCGATGCACCCATTGACTTTGTTGACGCTCGGACTCTATGGTGAAGTGTTACCCAAGCAAAATGGTGCACCAGTCCGTCTCGTTATTCCTTGGAAATATGGTTTTAAAAGCGCGAAGTCGATTGTCAAAATTCGTTTTACCGAAAAACAGCCTATTTCAAGTTGGACAGCGTCTGGGCCTAATGAATACGGCTTTTATGCCAACGTGAATCCGGCGGTCGATCATCCTCGCTGGAGTCAGGCCAAAGAGCGACGCATTGGGGAATTTTTGAAGCGTAAAACTTTGCCGTTTAATGGCTATGCCGAGCAAGTCAGCCAGCTTTACGCAGGAATGGATCTGCAAAAAAACTTCTAAGTCATGCCGCTTAAAAATCTGTCCAATCTAATGGTCAGTCGCATAAAGGCACTGATTTTGGTACTCTCCTTGTTGCCTCTTTTTAAGTTAGGCGTCCTCGGCTATCTTGATCAGCTTGGCGCGAACCCGATCGAGAAACTGACCCGAAGCACGGGTTACTGGACCTTGACGTTGCTGATGCTTGGTTTAAGTTTGACACCGATCAGATTATTGCTCGGCTGGCTGTGGGCGATTAGAGTGCGGCGCATGCTGGGCTTATTTGCTTTTTTTTACGCCAGTTTGCATTTTCTATGTTATTTGGTGCTCGACCAATTTTTCGATTGGGCTGCGATCGCCGAGGATATCTTAAAACGTCCCTACATTACGGTTGGCTTCCCAGCGTTTTTAATGCTAATACCGCTTGCGATCACCTCTACCAACAACATGATACGCCGATTGGGGGGCCAACGCTGGCGTAACTTACATAAGCTCGTATACCTGATCGCCGTAGGCGGCGTCATTCATTACTGGTGGCTGGTCAAAAAAGATCTTACTAACCCCATCACCTTTGCAGCGATTCTATTATTGTTATTTGGCATAAGGCTGAAATACCGAATGCTGAAGGTTTCTCGAAAATAATAACTACCGCCATCACCATTTTGATACTAATTGCAGAATTAAAAAAGTCATTAATTAAGTCAATAACATGTAGAATAATATGCATTATTTTCAATAAATAAATTAAGCTATTCAACATCAACGCTAAATTTCAATATGATAACTTTTGTGATGCCTCACGGTTATTAATTCATGGCGAATTGCGATTTTTGTTCAGCGCCATTAGTGGCTAATAGCCAATTTTGCCGTTACTGCGGCAGTTGCAATGACGTTGACTTAAAAGGACACGTTGAATTCAGCGTCCCTGCTGAATCCAGTCAGTATCCTTGCCCACATTGCTTATATACGCTAACCTTTATTCAATTGAATGTCGGTAATGGTTATCGAGTTGCCCGCTGCCAATCGTGCCTAGGTATTTTTTTGGAGCGGTGTATTTTAGAACGCCTACTTGAAGAGACCCCCAGTCCTGCCAATAGCATTAATTTACAACAATTACGAGCTATTAACCTGGATCGTTTCTCTAGCTACCACCCGGTAAAATATATTCGCTGTCCAGTTTGCCTGAGTTTCATGAACCGAAGTAATTTCGCATACCGAAGTGGTGTTATTGTAGATATTTGCCGTGACCACGGTATCTGGCTTGATGCCGGGGAAATCCTACAACTAATAGAATGGAAAAAAGCTGGTGGTCAAATTTTGGCGGATCAGGAACTACAAGCGCAATCAAAGTCTAAAAGACCATCAAACCTCAGACACAACCATGTGGAAGTCGATACCAAGCCTTACCGGGACTGGTCGGGTCTATTTGATGTTGATTTATTGAATACCGTTCTTGATTTAATCGCTACTTGGCTTAAAAGCTAGTTTACATGTCGTTATAAAATCATTATGGTATGGTCTTGAGGATTAAAAATTGTCGGTTTATTTTTCATTTATTTTTTTGGAGCTTGACCATGATAAAGTTTTCTAACAACGCATGGACTCTGATCATTCGTCACCTGATCTTGATGAGTTTATGCATCTTAAGCGTAACAACCCTAACCTCATATGCGTCTGATAAAACCGATTCATGGCAAGCATCCATTAATAGCTTGGGCCCAATCCAAATCGGCATGTCATTGCCCACACTAACGTCACTTGTCGGAGAACTTGAGCAACAAAAAGGCGATGGCGAGGGCTGCGTTTATTACAGCGCTTTAAACAGTGAGCGCGAGGTTTCGTTCATGCTCTTCGAGGGGCGCTTAGTACGCATAGATATTTACAGTCGAAAAACCGAAACCTTAAGTAGTTTACGAGTAGGCGACAGTACGGAGCGCATTAAACAAATATATGACGGCAGTTTGAAAACCATCACGCATCCGAATAATCCGGATAGTGAATTACTTTCGCTGCATTCCTCCGCCCCAACGCTTAATAACTATCGAATAGTCTTCGAAGCCAACAACGGCATTGTAACCAATTATCGTCTGGGCTTATTGCCTTATGTCAATTGGCTGGATGGATGTACAGGGGAACGCTAATAAACGTCATTAAGGGGGAAAAGGCTCTGGTTGCACACCGAGCCTTTAAACATCTAGCTATTGGAACAGCTTATTGAGGAACAACATTGGTTGCCGTTAAGCCTTTAGGACCTGATTCAACATCAAAGTTTACTGCTTGACCTGGGGTTAAAGTTTTAAAACCTTCACCTTGAATGACAGAATGGTGGACAAAAACGTCATCTTTACCTTCAGACTGTTCGATGAAGCCAAAACCTTTGGTGTTGTTGAACCACTTTACAGTGCCTTTTGCCATTTGGAAACTCCTACAATTTAAAACTTACTGGTTACACAGAACTTAAACATTGATAACCTTAAAACGTCACTCAAGGTGGTGCAAGTCAACATCTGTCTTCTGATCCTAATTATTGTACTGCTATTTACGCCTCTGTGTCATTAGCAAGTTGATAAAGGCCATCAAGCACTAACGAATTGGGGCTAACTATTCCAAGTATAGCATCGTTTTCAATGACTGGAGCCCTGACTAAGTTGTAAGTGGCAAATAATCTGGAACAATGACGAATATCCATGTTCGGCGAGACACTAATGACCGGACAAGTCATCACTTCGTAGACATTCACCCGACTAGGCGCTCTATCCTTGGCTAACACATGACGCGCAATATCGGCGGACGTAATAATGCCATAATCATCATCAACATTGCGCTTGTTCACAATCAACACCGCCGTTCGAGCCTTCTTCATCAACTTTACCGCCTCACTGATGGTTGCCGTACATTCAATAGTCGCAAAGTCGGTTTTCATTACATCTTTTACGCGAATAATCAGTTTGGGCAAGTTCATAGCTTATCTTCCAGTTCCTCGGTTAATATTTTGACCTGAGTCGTCAGACCAATGGCATCTTCTACATCAATTTTAAATGCAATACCGCTACCCGGCAGCTTGTCAAATTCGGCGGTTTTTGCAATTTCTTCCAAAATCAAGCGGCTCAAATGTTCTTCAACCAACATTAACACCACATCACGCGGCGTTTCGAGCGCCAAACCAAAAAACGTTTTGGACTGCTTGGTGCCTTCACCGCGCGCATGATTAATCACCGTAGCGCCCTTTGCCCCGTGTTTTCGGGCCGTCTCGAGCACACTATCGGTTTTGCTCTCCTCGACAAAGGCAATAATCAATTTAAAGTGCATAATAACCTCAAAAATTAGAAGACATCTGTCTTGAACTCCACCACTGAGCCAATTGCGCCAGTTGCGCATAGAACAAGACTGCAATGATCGAATATAGACTCGCAAAGGCAATCAAGCCGAAACCATCAATCATGACATTGCGCCCAGGAACGGTATGCGCGAGCCCAAGACCCAATGCAGTCATCAACGGAACAGTGACGATTGACGTGGTAACTCCGCCTGAATCGTAGGCGAGGCCGATAATGATTTTAGGCACGAATATCGTCTGCAACATCACCACGACATAACCTGCAATCATAAAGTAATAAATATCAAAGCCGCTAATAATTCGGAAAACGCCCAAGGTAATTCCAAAGGCTACGCCAAATGACACAGCAATTCGCAACCCCCTAGCCTGAATAGCGCCCCCGGATATTTGCTGAGCTTTTTCCGCCACTGCTAACAATGAAGGTTCGGCGAGCGTAGTTGCAAAACCGATACTCGCGGCAAATACATAGACCCAGGTGTACGCAAACCAATCTACGGTCGTTGAAGCAATATCCACATGAGTAAAACTGGGCGCGGCTAATTGGGTGGCCATTAATTTCCCCAATGGAAACAGAGCCATCTCCAAGCCTTCCAAGAAAAAAGTAATACCTAAAACGACGTAAACGAGGCCGATCAGGATTTTGAATGGATTAGGCAACGATTTACGAATAATCAACAACTGAAAAATCAAAATGATGGCGATAATGGGCAGCGTATTCCAACACGTCTCCACTAAAGCATCGACAAAATGCATCACGACAGTCTTCATAATATCAATCCATAAGCCATGACAAAAATAGTTGGCATTAAAGAAGCAAATGCAATCAAGCCAAAACCATCCAATAACGGATTTCGTCCCTTAATCACTGAGGCCAATCCCACTCCCAGTGCAGCAACCAACGGCACAGTAATGACCGATGTTGCCACGCCGCCGGAATCATAAGCAATTCCAACAATCTCACGCGGTGCAAACGGCGTCATGATACCGATCGCTATATATCCCAGCAACATTAAATAATGCACTGGCCAGCCCCGAATAATCCGCAATACGCCTACCAAAATTGAAAAACCGACCGCTAAAGCCACCGAAATACGCAAACCCAACGCATACTCGTGCTTGGCCTGCTCAGTGACCGCAATAATTTTGGCCTGACTGGCAATCAACGCGGCTTGGTCAGCAATGCCAATGAGGGCAGGCTCAGCAATACTTGAACCAAATCCTAGGCAAAAAGCAAAAATTAATAACCAAATGACGCTGCCTTTACGTGCAAATGCAAACGCCATTGACTCACCAATTGGGAATAAACCTTGTTCCAAGCCTTGAATGAATAAAGAAAGTCCAAGGATGACAAAGAAAATACCCGTGATAAGTTTGCTCAGATCAGGGATCGGTTGCTGAACAATAAAAATTTGAAAAATTAGAATGACGACCAAAATGGGGGCGAGATCCAGAAAACCATTGAATAATCGCTTGAACAAGTAATTATGGAATCGAAACACGGCAACCTCCCTAAGATTCAGCTTTGATTGTACCCCAAAGCAACGCCAGGGGCACGGCAAATCAATAAGACATTGACAGGCTCGTCGAGATCCAAAATTTTCCGGATTAACGCACCCAATTTCCAGTTATTTGCGATCCTTAAGTAGATCCCGAATTTCAGCCAGCAGCACTTCTTGCGCAGGAGGCGCCTCAACTTGCGCCTCGACCTCCTTTTCTTTACGCTTGAGGGAGTTCATCAATTTAATTGCGATAAACATAGCGAATGCGACTATGGTGAAGTCAACAATTGCCTGAATAAATTTTCCATAGCCCAGAACAATCGCCGGCGTTTCGCCGACTTTTTCCTGCAGCACTATCACCAACTCGCTAAAATTGACGCCGCCCAGTATTAAGCCGATTGGCGGCATAATCACGTCAGCCACCAAAGAACTGATTATTTTCCCGAACGCTGCGCCAATAACAATACCCACCGCCATATCGACAGCATTACCCTTCACTGCGAAATCTTTAAACTCTTGCAAAATACTCATAGATTTTCCTGAAATTGATAGATTTAAAAAACTTTATACTTTCTAACTCATCGTTCGCTCAAATTAACCCAAGATTCGTAGAATTATGGCAAGATATCAGCATTTACCATTAGAAACTTCAATCAACATTACCAGAACCGAACGGGTAGACGATATTCCACTGTTGCTCGCGCAGATGGAAAAAATGAAAA
>CANNKG010000026.1 GCA_947505105.1 Methylococcaceae bacterium
ACCATCATCAAACATCACAATGTCGTCAATTGAGATCGCTCAGTTGACTGATAAGAATCATCCCACAGTTCTACACGACATCAGAACTCAGATTCATACAGGGTTATATTCAGTAGAATTCGATAAACGAAATTTCGTTTATCCTATGATTCAACAGACTTAAACCGTTACCGAAATTCAGGTAACGAAACAAAATCAACCAAGCTTAAAACCTAAGCTTGGGCAATTGCTCGTACGATTGGTGGTTTCCGTTGGCGCGTTGATACCCTCATGACCAAGCGGAATGATTCCGGCTTTAAACTCAGATGTCGCAAATCTCGACACCCTCTATCGAATTAATGTCGGTTTGTCTTTGTTCCATTGAAAGTGAGTTTCTTATTGTCTGGATGATGCACGTCAACAGCCTGCTTAATGAAAACTGCCAATATCCTCGATTCTGGCGACTTCAATCTAACTCTATACCAACGTATTGCCTCCATCAAAAAAATTCAATCAGGCGCATCTGGTGAGGCCAATTATTGGCAGATTGTTTAATTCCTTGTATCGAGGAATTTTAAATACGCGAATTCCCGTAATATCTAGCGCAGATTGAGTATCGTGACGTGGCAATATCGTCGACGAATAACGATTTGTTATAGTTTGATGGTTTCATTGGCTTTGTGTGGTGAGGCTTTAAATTTAGCCTCGATAAATTACTAACGCAGGTATTGCGACAGCGAACCTTTAAAAATGAGCGTTATGCATTAAACTGTCTACAATAGTTTCCATTAAGGTATTATAACCAGTCGCCATATACCCTGGTTCAGACATTTTGGCATGTTGAATCCCATTTAGGGGGCTTAAAAAGTATTCAGGTCGGTCCAGAATAAGCGGCCAGTCAAGCTAAAAAATTAGAACAACGAGTCTAAACATTTCGACTATCCCCTATTAACTAATCAGCGAGGCAAACATGAGCAACACTCGGGCAGAAGAACTAGCAGCAGAGTTACTTACACTTACCTATGAAAGTGACGAAGATATTGACGAATTCATTTCTAAATGTGAAGCCGAGGGTTTTCCATTAGATCTTGAGCAAGATGAAGAAACAGATTGGAACGAAGAAGGGGATTTAGAAGTTGCAACAGTAACGGTCACTTATAAACTTAAATTAGGTGACTACTTACTCTCAGAGTGGACTGCAGATTATATGGGAAGTTATGGTTGTGGTGGCACCGGTTGGTGGGTGGGGCAAACATACAGTGACATGGACCTAGACCAAAATATCGACCAAGTGGTTGAAGCTGTATTTGGACTCATATCTTGTCCGGAAGTCCCAGAGCCTAGAAGCTTGTCGGGCATATAATTAAGGTATTAATTTTGTAATTATTCAGAGTATAAATTTCAATTTAGCGGATAACTTTTTGATTGATTATTAATCAATTAAATCGCTGAATAGTTACTAAATTTTTATAATATCTGGCGGAATTATGTGAGAATGTATACGCATTTATAATCCACTGATTATATTTAATTCCTGCATACTCCTAGCAGACGATCAACCGGGGGGACGATCTTGCCCTGAATACCGATGAACTGGCTTTTTACGATGATTTATCGATAACGAATCTGCCGTGCAAGAATTATCTGACGAAACATTGAAAATAATTGCTCACAAATTAACAGAAAACTTACGCCAAAATATTACCGTGGACTGGTCACAAAGAGAAAGCGTGCGTGCGAAATTGCGCCTGATGGTGAAGCGGATTCTGCGTAAGTACAAGTATCCACCAGATCAAGAAGAAATCGCTATAAAGCAAGTGTTGCAGCAAGCGCAAGCTCTGTGTGATGCCTGGATACAGTAATCAATGTTGGTAAAAATTCGGATATTTTTCGTAGGAATATTATGGCTTTTAAATTGGAAATGACTCCACAAATAACATTTGATTGCTTGAATGGATTGATGTCTTATGTCGAGCATGAAAAGAAAAATACTTCCCGTATTGCTATCGGAGGGTTGCTTAGCGAGGGTGCCTGCTTTCAGAATGACGAAAGCTTTGGAAAAGATGGCTATGCCTTAAAAATAAATTTACTAGGTATGGAAAATTTATGTAGGCTTTTAAATCTTTATTACCCCATGCTACAACAATTAGAAAAAACAGGATTGGCGTCTGATGTATTAAATGATCGCCTTAACTCTAAAAATTTAAAAGACAAACTGAATAAAACCCAATTTGTTTTCGATGAACCAAGCAAAACCATTTTAGGCGTTGTTAGTGAATCTTACGTTGGCTACAGTAATCAAGATTTTTTGAATGATGTTTTTTCTTGTTTAGAGGGTAATGAACAAAAGTCAAAATTAACGAACCATTGTGATTTTGAATTCTCAACGTCATACACAATTAATACTCATTTAAATCTACGATTTCAAAGGAAAAGTAAGCACGGTGAAATTCGTGGAAGGGGTGGGATAGCAGATGATGTAAGTTACTTGGGTCTGCAAATTTCCAATTCAATGGCAGGTGGCAAGGCATTAACAATGGCTTATTTTGTTCATCGTATGTTATGCGCTAACGGTTTAATTTTACCAGTTAGCGGCTCTAATGCTAGGCTAATTCATGCCGGACATAGAGAGAACTTTAATAACAGGTTGATGCAAAAGATGAACGATGTCATTGGCTCATTTAAATCAGTTAAGAACATCATAGAACAACTCGGAGATATTGAATTCAACTCCGAAAAAATACATAAAAATATCGAGCTGGACAAGATTTTCAGCATGATTCCAAATAAAGATTTGAAAAAGATTGGCACTGAAAAATTATCCGTGCGGTTTACTAATTCGCTCAAGCAATTTGAGAAAGAAGAGAGAGAGCGCCGAAAAAATATTCAATTGATTTCTGATATACCTTACTTAATAGGCGGCGAGCATTCAGATATCGTATTCAAAAGTAATTATCGAGATAATGCAACAATGTTCGACTTCATTAACATATTTACTGAAGAAGCCAAAAAATACGAACCTGCAGAGCGCATCCAAATAGAGAAAAATGCTGGAGACTTGGCAGATTTTATTGCAAAAAACAAAAAGGATTTTGCTTGATGTCACTTCTTTACTTGCATTGCAAAAAAAAACTCAATATTGCGCACTTGGTAAGGTCGATTTTTTAGCAAGTTGAAATTTATATTTGAAAATCAAATGATTAAAGATGTCTGGTCAGTGAAAATAACGATTCGCAATTGTAGCGCCTGGGTAAATCGCTGGCTCAGATTTTAAGCCAGCGAACTCCACCTAAAATTTTAGGAGTCTACACAAATCAACCTTATCCAGATTTAGGATTACAGGATTGATGCAAAATTGGTATCAGTTTGACTTAAAAAACTTTCCACAGATTTAATTGTTCAAGCTGTAATAATTCCATGACAATAATTCATTATTATGGCTAGCATTTTTACAGCAAACAAACATTTTACTAATGAAAACAATAATAGAAGTCAAAAACTACCAATTTAATGATGAAAAGCTTCTCTCACGATCTCATGCCAAGGCAATGCTAAAACAACTAAAAGGATTTGATTTGTTGGTTTTTGATTTTGATGGGGTAATGTTAGTTGGGCAAGCCTTTATTGATGAAATATTTAGAGTTTTTGTAACCAAGAATCCTGATGTACATTTGATGCCAATCAATATGAATAATAATTTGAAATTTATGGTGCATCGGGCGATCAATCTTAAAGAAACTCAAGCTGACGAGGTAATCTTCGGTGGGATTGTTGTATAAATGTACTCTACAGTAACGCAATATTTACGTTTCCTAATGTAGCAGAGAAGTTCCAATTCAATACGATCTACGGAATTTTAGTAACTCGCCAAAATCAATAAAGCAGATTTGCGTTATCTTATAATTCAAGGTGTTGTAGAGATGACTCAGATTTGAGTCATGGCTGAAAAGTCAGCCATCATTTCATAGCTTGGTGAGGCAAGGTGCTAAATATTCCGCACCTTTGAAATTTGGTGGTCCGGATTTGTAGCGAAGCTTAATTTCTCAGCTTCGGTTAGTTTATGATAGGCCGGGATCAATGATTCAGAAATCCAGCAATAGCACCTTCTTAGTCGATGTCCTGGTCTGAAAATTTGAAGCCCCGCGCCAACCCCTAAATTGCTTCAGGAGTTAGTAACATCTCAGTTGTCGCAGGAAACATCTTAAAAAAGCAAGGCCAGAATTAGTTGAACGCTCCAGTGATCGGTTCAGTCAGTTTATTACTAAAGGGTTGTCGCCACTCCATTTCTGAACTTTGGCGTTAGTGCTTTAACAACTGATTTACCAACAAGATATTACCCCAGCATCACCTTGTTCTACAGTGAACAATGCTTTTCCGAAGATTTTTTGCCATTCATATTAAGTTACGGTGGCAGAGTGCTGTCATAATGAAACCTCTTGGGTTTAGTTTATCCACGCCAAATTCTGTTCAGCGTGGATTTAAAAGCGACTAAACCGATAAAACCGATTCGACTTTCCACTTGGTAGCATTACTGGTTACAGATTTATCATGTACGAAGCGTAAGCCATCGACGACACGACCAGCATGCCGTTTAATCCACCACCCTAACCGTTTACGATTGATGCTGCCATCCCGTTCGCCAGCAATATCCGTAATAGCTTCAAGTAGCGTTTCATTGGTATATTCTTGGCTAAAGCCTCGTGTTTGCGCGGCGGCAATTACATCTTTAACTAACGTAGATGTTTTACCGAATCGTTTAAACCAAGATTGTAAAAAGTCACCTAATAATTCTCGGTCAGGATCATCATTCATTGCTTCAAAGATACAAGCAGCAGAGTCTGACAATCCAAGCCAAAGCAAAGGCTGACGACAGTAATCCGACCAGTCTACATAGCTGGCAATAGTTTTACACTCAGTTTTGGGGCGTTCCGCACAATGCCAGGCTCTTATTATAATCAGTGCTAGCGACACATAATGGCCTCGATTTGCTCTAACATCCTTCACTGGTTGTTTGCTAAAGTCACGCGCAGCGGGTGTTTCACAAGCCGGGTCTAAAGTAATCGTCACTGTTCGACGAGTCATATCGCGCACCGGTTCAACATTATTACCACTGGATAAAAATAATGCCCGTGTACCCACTTCAGCCGTCTTACTTTGCCCCAGTATGCGACCAGAAATATATTCACTGGTAAGCGCAGTACATAGGGATTTGTGAGGAATCAAATCAGTCGTTAAATTATCAAATTCGATCACCGCAGGTGCCGTTAATAATTCTGCCAACAAAAGTTTTCGACATTCTTCATCCTCGGCTGGAAAGGCATGCGGCGTTCCCTTTTGTGGTGTGGCGAATGCGGTGAGCAATTCACATAAATAGCTTTTGCCGCTTGATATACTGGGGGCTTTGACGTGAATCATCGGCGCTTGAGCTAAAGACGGCCGAATCACTGCAGTTAAAATACCCGACAGTGCCGCCGCCCGATCGTGATCAGTTTTAAACGCAAACTCGCTGAGCAATCCTGATAATTCAGCTAGAGCAGATTCTGCTTGCTGGCGCGTCGGCGATTGAGGAATATTAAAATGCTTTGCATTAAATACCCCAAACATCCCCGTTTCAGTATCGAAACCTGCTTCCTGCATTAAACTGCCATTCGGTCTTAAATAGGGTTGCCGGGCAATACCATTGAGTACCGGCAAATGAGGATAAACAGTTGCATCATATAATACCCGCATATGTTTGTCAGGGGGATCGCAAACCACCCAGTCATCACTACGCTTATCGAAACGTTGCCAAATAACCAAACCTGCTAAAACGCGAGTTAAACTGGGTAAAGATAATGATTTAACCGTAGTTTCACGAGTTCCAGGATCAGTCGTGATAGTCACAATAACACCACCACGTTGATAATTCCTGAACGTCTTTGCCAGCTCACTTTCTGCGGCATCACAAATTCGAGGGAGTTCCCCAGGTTGCACTCGAATCAAGGGTTTATGTTTTGCAGCCATTTTGTTGATTTCAAAAAAAGCATGCAATGCACCAACGTGTCGGTCTATGCAGTGTCCATGCATACATTTAAAACCACCCAATGGATATGATTCGTTAGGTTCAAAATAAGCGGTCCCCTTATCAACATGGTCCGTATGCTCATGGACCCAAGGGCAGGTGATATCGTGTATTCCATTCCCTAAAGGTTGTTTGTAGCGACCTGACGCTTTTAACGCTGCAATTACAGGATTTTCACCCGTGCGGGGTATATGAACGTCATCCTCTTGAGAATGATTGGGAACTGATTGCTGATTAGAAGATTGATGTGATGGTGTTGATTTATTTAGCTTCATTTTGAAACCTTTAACTAAATCATCCCCAGAATAGCGGAGCAGAGGATTCCATTCAACCAGTCGACATTGCCAATCAACTCCGTCCTCATCCTGATACTTGCCATTCACTGCAACCGGTAATCGCCCAATACGAGAACATGGGCCATTAGCGCCTGGATCTGTTAAACCTGCTTTAATACACGCAGCAAGTAAGTCATCAGCGTCAAAAGCATCATATATTGGTGTCTCTAAAATATAACCAACTTGATAATTATCTTTAGAAGTTTCAATTTTCCAGCTTGGGGTGAGACCAAGTTTATCCAAAGGCACCTTGCTGCCAATGTCGTCCAGCATCACGGCATATAGGGCAACAAATTGCTTTTTTTGACGTCGATACTTATTTTGACTATCCGGCTTAAACGTAGCAAAGCTGATGTAATTATTACGGTCTTTGCGGGTGATCGTTTTAGCAGCAATCCAAGGATGACCAAACCAAGCGGCATTACAAATTTTAGAAGGGTTGCCTGCAAAACTTACACATATGGGGAGATCATTTCCTTGCAATTCACCAAACACGCTTGCTATAAAATCAGCGTTAGTAATTAATGAAAACTCGCTTTCATCGCTTTTATCGGTTTTATCTTGGTCGCTTTCAACATTTGGCAAGACAGAAAGTACGCTACTCATAATATCGCCCCTCCAACTATACTGCACCAAGCAGCCATTTGAATACAACGAGCTTTCCAAGACTCGATAATTTGTTTACAATTTGAAATGTAATGGTGTATCCGAGCCGATGGGATGTGGCAACATCCGTCGGCGTTATCTTTTTTAAACATCATCCCTCTTTGCACTAAACGCAGTATTGAGTTGATAAAAATTCAGCATCATTTAGAAAAAATGACGCTATTTTTCATAAATTCACGGTAGTTTTGACTGCAAGCGGTACTAAATCTATATTTCATACGCATACCATGCGATATCGGCTATCTGTGTCCAATTTTCCGAATTGGTAGTCGATTGCGTGAGTGCGAATCAAAATAGATTTACGCCCCCCTACGGTCAGCTAAACATTGTGTGAACGTCGGAATATGGACCAGAAAATTTCTGGCGGTGACTTTTACAAACGCCTCTTTAAAGCCGTTAACGTCACGATTCTTAAACAACCAGTTAAATTCTGATTCTTTTAACGGATTGTCGGGATGAGTTGCAAAAGAGTGCTTAGGACAGAAGTCGCCTAAGGTTGTAATGATGGGTGTATCGATCATAAAAAAGCCTCACGAGTTGTAAAAAACAGTGTGAGGCATTCTGGATGATATCTATTTAAATATCATGGAAATAATGAGGGGTGGATTGTTTCCCCTGTTTCTGGAGTAGGACTTTAACTAATTTTTAATCCAGGGAATTTTCCCATCCTTTATGTTCTTTTCAATTTCGGCCGATATCTGTAGTAGTTCTTCTGGGGTCATTTTGTATGCTGTATCCTTCATAAAGACGCGTCCAGGACTTGATTTCTCTAGGTCGACTGTTTTATCTATTTGCCTATAAATTTTTATAACAGCTTCTTCATCAAGCCCATATTTTTCAGCAACTTTAGCTGCACAACCTTCTTTATTTTTATTTGACCTTAGATGCTTAATGAATTGCCTTTGTATATGGACCTCAATTGCGATACTAAAGTCTCTGTCTAAATTAGTTTTTCTCCCTCGTTTTGGCTTGAATTTCTCTTCTAAAACATCAGCAATCAAATCTCTGATAGGAGGATTAAGTTTATCTGGGCTTCGTAATGCATCTATTAAAATAGAAATATCTTTAGTTCGATAGTAGAGTGATTTAGTCTGAAAGTCTTTATTGTCATATTCTGTGTATGCTCTTACTACCAATGGCATAAATTCCATAATGATTTTTCCTCTGGGCTTATCCCATTTCGATTTAAATTATAAATTAATTGACTTAGCCATCGTATCATTCAACACTTGCGATTTATGCGCAGTTGATAAATGTGTATATCTGTCTGTACTGGCTAGACTTTTATGACCGAGAATTTCAGCAATTTCTTTTAACGTTCGTCCGTCGCGAGCTAAAGTTGATGCAGTATCATGACGGAGATCATGCCATCTAAAGTCAGTAATATTGGCATTTTTCAGGCATCTTGCCCACTGTTTTCTAAAGTCGAAAGGCTGATTTGGATCAACCGAGGAGGGGAAGAGTAGGAGGTTACCGAGTTCACGATATTTTTTCAACTCATTGAGAGTAATGCTTGGTATAGGTGTATGGCGAGGGCTGCCATTTTTAGTATCAGTTAAAATGGCTAATCCCCTCTCAAAGTCAATATCGTTCCAGTGGAGTTGATCAAGTTCCCCTTTACGCATCCCTGTTGTTAACGCAAGAACTACCTTTAAATAAAATTTGCCGCCAATATCTTTAGCAGCTTTTAATAAGCGAGGTTTTTCTTGATCTGATAAATAACGCACAATTTTATTGTCTACCGTAAGCGAACGTACGTCTTTGCAGGGATTACTCTTAATATATTCATCAAGCGTACTGTCGGTTTGCTGAACAATAGCAAAATCCAAGATAGAGGATAAAACAGCTAAATGTCTATTATAGGTCGCTGGAGCAAGTAATTTCTTGCACTGGAGTATTTGGCGGATCGACTCAGGCGAGATATCCGAGAGTAGCGTATTATTTAAGCGTTGATTCCACCATGCAACCAATCTGGTGCGATCATGGTCTTTCCCTGTCCACCATTGCATATATTCATCAGCCAAACGGCTGAATATAATAGAGCAGGGCTTTATGCCTTTGGCTTCGTTTGCTTGGGATTCAACAACTGCACGATTTCCCCATGTACGAGCATCTTGCTTACGTCGAAAAGTTTTAGTTTTGATTCCCTTACCGGATTTGGTAAGAATTGTGCGGTAACGAGTTTCCCCGTTTTTTAGATCAATTTTGATGATATGAAAATTTAGCATCTGTGTAACCTCAAGTCTTGAGGACAAAAACAAGACTACCTATAAAATCACTGTAGTCGATGATTTAGTACACAGTTACTAAGGCTTAAAAATCCGTATAAGCCCTTCATTCTAAAAAGATAATTTGGTGGGTCGTCCGCGATTCGAACGCGGGACCATCGCATTAAAAGTGCGGTGCTCTACCGACTGAGCTAACGACCCAAGTTATTTTACTAATTATATAGAAATATAAAATTTATGCAACTTCTTTTTCAATAATTCTTATTTTTTGATGCAAAAAGTGGGGACTTATAACTAAATCTGGTGTATGCCCTAGTTGAAAGAGGTGGCGTATCCTGCCTGTTTTTTTGATTTAGCAGCTGATGCTACGCAGTTCGTAACAGTTGCAACTCTCGATAGGCCATTTGGTTTGCCTTAATAAAGGGCTTGGTTCGTAATGCAAAATGATTGACCTTATGTTTTAGCTTTAAACATTCGAGCTTAAATACTGCAAAGATTGACATAAAAATATGGTTTCCCTGTGAAATCACCATGCGGGTTGGTGATTTTGCCAATCCTGCATTAGATTTTAATGACTTATGAAACTCTTCTACTTTCCAGCGTTTTTGGTAGATTGTAGACGCTTGTTCGCCGGTGGACTCTAAATCACTGCATACCAGATTCAATAAACCAATGCTGCCATCTTTGTTTGTAAAGATCCGGCGGACGAAAAGCACCACTTGAGGAAATCCTTTCAGCCCGTCGCGCACCGTCTGTTGATCTGTCAATTCCAACTGACTGATTCGCAAAAAGCGCCCTTCGTTTTTGTCTGCTTCGGTTAACGCCACTAATCGGTTCTCCTTTAACGTACTGATGAAATGTTTGCCTTTTTTCAGGATGAACTCAAAATTGTCTTTAGCTGCAAACCAACTATCCGTCAACACATAGCGGAATTTAAGAGCATTCGCTATGCATGTTGCAATCATTGCTTTTATCAACTCATTTTTGGTGATTTCACTTGCTCTTTTAAGTTTATGGATATTTATGTCGCTGAATTGAATCGGTTTATGTACCACTTCAAACGCTACAGGTATGGAAATTTCGTCACTATGGTATAAAGCGTTTAATAAATTTAATCCTTTTACTGACCGGACTTTACAATGATCGAAGTGCCAACAAATAATTTCATTTTCGTCTGTCCACACTTTTTCCTGAACCATATCACCAAAAATGAGGCAGCCATCTTCTTTACCTGTAGCTAAGGTCTTTAGAAGTATAGGGGCGTACCGACAAAAAGAGTGTCATTTGGTCGTGGCTCACATCGCCATCGAGCATCGCAGATACTACCGTTGCCGTAGCAAAACCACTGTTGCAAATCAGGAAGTCTGTATATAAGTCTAATTTTTCTTTTTCCATTACAAAATGATACGCTTTTATGTTCTCGCGTGCGTAACATCAGTTAGCAGATTGTTTATCACAGTTTATTAGGAGTATGCCATGAAGAAAAATACCACTGAAGGATTTGCCTGTCCAGGTTCGATCAATGATTCATTGACTGACTTATTGAGAGCGGGAGCCAAACGCTATTATACTTTTCATCGAGCAACCGCAATAACATGAGTTCGTATTTATCCACGCTAGCCGGTTTTATACTCGCATAAGCCGTTGAGCGGACAACACCTGCTAACTGACATTACCGAACAATAGATATCTCCTCAATAGGCTTTATCCAATTCAGCCGTAGCTTTACAGGCTGATCCCGGAATTTTTTTTAAGCCACTCTAATTCCATATTAAGTTGCCCTATTTTGGCGCAAAGCCTTTCAGAGTTACGTTCTGGATCGATTGGTTTTGCGCCATGCTTAGGATCTAAAACTTTCCAGCATTTTCTAATAATGCCTTTTTCCATAGTCCAATTTGCATAGGATGTACTCCGTACTCTTGAGCAATCTCATTCAACGTTTTTTGCCCTTTAACTGCTTCTAAAGCAATCTTGGCTTTTTGTGTTCAAGTCAGAATTTTACGTTTCTTTTCGCTCATTAGTGATCTACCTTGTTTGGTCAGACCATCTTAATACACTGTCCAAAATTTTGGGTCCACTATAGTGCTTTAAAGTGGTCAATTATTTAGCATTAAAACTGAGGGTTTTAAAATAGAAGTTTAGAAAAGAGATATTTATTAAAATAAAGATAATTTTATATTTTATTTATTATTAGCTAGACTAATTTCTGTTGATAACTCTGTTAAAACCTTATTTGGTAAGCTTTATAGGGCACCGGAAGAATGCTTGTTTGATTGTGGATAAGTTGTGACGATAAATTTGTCACAATTTTTAATTTTAGTTTTCCAGCAATTAATCACAGTTCAGACACAGGTTATTTGGATTTGGGCGAGATGCTAATTCGCCCTTTATTCAGATTAATGTGCAGACTATGGATTCTTGGTTGAAATCACTTAGTTGGATTGCTTTCCTAAATAATGGCCACAGTATTTACAGAAATTGGCGTCGAAATCATGGTCATTTGCCCCGCATGCGGGGCAGGCATGATTGTAAAGTTTGTCCGCTTTACTGCTTTTAATTAGTTCGGCACTATAAATACCGGTGGGTACGGCGATGATGCCATAGCCCATAATCATGATCGTTGAAGCGATGATTTGCCCTAATGGGGTTTTGGGGGCAATATCGCCATAGCCGACGGTAGTAATGGTGACAATGGCCCAATAAACCGACTTAGGGATACTGGTAAATCCCGAATCACTACCTTCAACGACATACATCAATGAGCCAAAAACGACGACCAGCGTTATAACGGCGTATAGAAACATGCTGATTTTGCGTGAGCTGTTACTCAATGCTTCCAATAGAAATTCGGCTTCTTCGAGATATTCGGATAATTTTAAAATTCGAAATATTCGGAGTAGCCGTAAAATCCGTAACGCGACTAGGTAATGAACGCCGGGCAACAGCAATGAAATGTAAGTTGGCAGTATCGAAAGCAGATCGATAATACCAAAGAAACTGCGCGCATAGAGCCAAGGTTTACGAACGGATATCAAGCGTAAGAGATATTCAAAGCTAAACAAGACGGTAAAAAACCATTCTGCAAAAAACAGACTGTCGGAATAACTTTGCTGCATTTCTTGGACGCTATCCAACATAATGGCTACTATGCTGAAAAGGATGACGATGATCAAAACGATATCAAATATTTTGCCGGCATAGGTTTCCGACCCAAATATGATTTGGTTTAGTGATTCGCGCCAGGGGGATAAAGGATCTCCCAGGTTATAGCTGCGTGGGGGAATATTTTTTTTAGGTTTCTTGGTTGTAGGCATGATAAATTCCAAACGATGTAATCTAAACTTCGCCATTCTTAGCTTCTGGACTTCGGCAATCCCTGCCGAAATGACGCTTGATCAGTTTCAAATAGTAGAGTATGAGTAATTACAGTTAAGTTTATTATCGTCCTTATCTTCCAGTTGTTCATCATTGATATGCGTTCAGTAACTCAGATAATTGAACGTTTGGGTTCAGTTCAGTTGATTATGTTATGCTTTGGGCTGTGCCAAAACTGAACGGGGGGCTGACTTATGGACACATTCAATCAGATTTCTGCGACACTTGCTTTAACTATGGGATTGGCTTGGGGGAGTGGCATTAATTTGTACGCGACGTTACTCACCTTGGGAATTCTTGCTAACACCGGTAATATTGATTTACCGCCTGATTTGCAAATAGTGGCGAATCCACTGGTCATTGGTGCTGCCGGATTGATGTATATGATCGAGTTTTTTGCCGACAAAATACCCGGCGTCGATAGTTTTTGGGATACTTTGCATACCTTTATTCGGATTCCGGCAGGCGCGATGCTGGCGGCAGGTGCCGTCGGGGATTTAAATCCGGCGGTTGAATTAGCGGCTGCGATTATGGGGGCAAGTCTTGCTGCTGGCACTCATTTTACTAAGGCAAGCGCTCGAATTTTGATTAATACCTCGCCGGAACCTGTGACTAACTGGATCGCGTCGATCACCGAGGATTTGGCGGTGATCTTTGGCATTTGGAGCTGCATTCAGCACCCCACCTTTTTTTTAGTGTTGTTGCTGGTATTTATCGGTTTGCTGATTGTCTTGATGCCTCGATTGTGGCATGGCGTAAAAATACTTATTTTACGAATCCGGAACTTTTTGGAAAATGATCGAACTCAGGTAGATAACGATTCGTTATCGTGATTACTTGAGGGTTAGGTGCGCGAGCATTCCAGAAAATTAACCGCATAAAGCGCTTGTGAATCGAGGCTCGATAGTCTACATTAAGCCGAGTTTAGCCACGAGTTACTGAGTATGAAACATCCCAGACCCCCCCGTAATTTCGGTACCGGAGCAAAACCGATACTTAATTCTCACAAATTAATTTCTATATCGTTACGGCTAACCAGACAACAGCAGGAAAAGCTTAATCTATTGGGTGGTACGACCTGGATTAGACAGCAAATCGATCAAACTGAGGTGTTTGATCCTTTGGCTCCAAAATCCGATACGGATAAGACCCAGTTGATCGATACTCTCGGACAATGTCAGTGTAAAGGGAATCGTGGCGATTATTGTTTACGTAAAGCCAGTTTTGTGTTGAAACAGGTCATTGATGGGCAGACTTATGAGTTCAAGGTGTGTCGAGAACATCATGTTGCATTTCAACAAGGCAGTCTGATGGTGAGTAACACCAAGTAAGCCGCTTTTCAACAATTTGCTTTAAGACCGGTGGTCAGACGAGTTATGGCGTCATGAAAATCTGCTTCGGTTAACATTCCGTAAGAAACTCTTAAATAACATCCGTCGTTTAGACCAAATGCAGATCCTGGAATGACTGCGATTTTAAATTGTTCGATCAAGTTTTGAACGACGTTAAGGACTTTCCGATCAGTGTGCAGTTTAATCAGCACATAAAACGCGCCTTCACAGGATGAAATTTCGCAATAATTTTTTAATTCGTCAAACGCTCCCACTAACCACTGTCTTTTAGTCGCGAATGTTGGTAATTGGGCTAGACAATAAACCGAGCCAGTTTTGAGCGCTCCGAGGGCGGCATATTGAGTAATCAGCGGTGGACAAATGAGGTTAGTATCTTGAATTTTCAATAATTCAGGTAATAAGGCTTCGGGAAATACTATATAGCCGATGCGCCAACTTGCAAAACCGTAAGCTTTCGATAATGAATAAAGTGAAATAGTATGCGTTGAGGCACCTCGAATACTGCCGGGAGAAAAATGTTTGGCATCGTCGTAGGTAAAGTATTCGTAAGCTTCATCGCTAATATGGTACAGCCCATATTTCAGGCATAGTTGATTCACTGCTCGCAAACTTGCTTCCGAATACACTGCGCCACTTGGATTGTTCGGTGATACGGTCACAATCGCGCGGGTTTTATCGGTAATTGCGTTTTCGATAGCATCCAATTGAAGGTGATATTGGGCATCGGTCGCGACACTAACCGGAATGCAATTGCGCATGCTAATCGCCATTTCTTGATTGAAGTAATACGGTACTGGCAGAATAATTTCATCGCCAGGATCGGTAATGGCCAGTAACACATTTAAAAACGCCATGTTTGAACCTGCCGTGACCATGAGTTGGTAGCCTTGGTTGAGGTCCAGATGATTTTCCCGATAGAGTTTATGTTTGATCTGTTCGAGTAGAGGGGCGTAGCCTGAGGCTGGACCGTAAAGATGATGCTCAGGCTGAGTACCGAAGTTTTGAATTGCACTTAGGGCTGAGGTTGGCGGCGGGTAGGAAACCATTCCCTGACCGAGAGAGAGGGCTCCTGGCGAGTTTTTCAACCATTCGCCTACCACCGGAATGATAGGGGATTGAACTGACGCTAATGTCTCGCTGCGGCGCATTGGCTATCCTTAACAACAGTTATTGTTTTTTGATATGAAAAATCTGCTGCGGGTCTATTTTTTGATAATTTAGTAAGGTATGTCCGGTTTGTTCGACATACACGCCAATATCCAGATGCGCAGCAGGGTCGGTTGCGATCATTTTGACAATTTGTCCGGAATTGATTTCATTGAGCGCTTTCTTTAATCTCAGGAGCGGTAACGGACATTGCAGGCCTGAGGCGTCTACTTCCAAATGAAAATCGTTCATAATCTTTATGCGTGAAAAACTTGTGAAAGAGCCTCTATAATACCATTCACTTTAGACATCCCTAGAATTTTGGTAACTCAATGGATTATTTTCCACTCTTTTTTAAATTACAGAATCAACCGTGTCTAGTGGTCGGTGCCGGTGAGATTGCCGCCCGGAAGATTTCTCTATTAGGTCGGGCCGGGGCTAAAATTACGGTTATCGCCAGGGATTTCAGCGATGCAGTCTTGGAAATGAAGCATGAGTTGCACTTGGACTGCCAACAAAAATATTTCGAAGCAAATGATGTGACTGGCTTTAAATTAGTGATCTCGGCGACCGATAATGTTCAGACCAATCGAAAAGTTTCCGAAGCGGCAACCGAGCAAGGCATTCCGGTCAATGTTGTGGATACCCCGGCCTTATGTTCATTTATTTTCCCGGCCATTATTGATCGATCGCCGATTGTTATCGCCGTCTCATCGGGGGGGGCTTCTCCAGTTCTGGCCCGTTTGTTGAGAGCGCGCATTGAAAGCGCAATTCCTTCTGCCTATGGCAAACTCGCAAAATTAGCGGAGAATTTCCGTTCCGAAGTTAAAAAACGTATTGTTAATCCCGCTCAACGACGCATTTTTTGGGAGCAAGTGTTACAAGGTAAGATTGCGGAACTGGTTTTTACCGGTCAGGAACAGCAGGCCGAATTGGAATTACAGCAAGCACTCGTCAATGCCGCAACACAAAATCCCGCCGCAGGTGAAGTCTATCTGGTGGGAGCAGGTCCAGGCGATCCTGATTTACTCACCTTCCGCGCACTCAGATTGATGCAGCAGGCTGATGTGGTCGTTTATGATCGGCTAGTGGCCCCAGCGATTCTGGATTTGGTTAGACGAGACGCCCAAAGGATCTATGTGGGCAAGCAACGCGATAATCACAGTATGCCGCAAGAATCGATCAATAATTTGCTCGCTGATTTAGCGAAGCAAGGAAAACGGGTGGTGCGTTTAAAGGGCGGTGATCCTTTCATTTTTGGACGCGGTGGTGAAGAGATTGCCACGCTAATGGATCAAGGCGTTAATTTTCAAGTGGTGCCGGGTATTACGGCGGGTTCCGGCTGTTCGACTTATGCGGGTATTCCATTGACGCACCGGGATCATGCGCAATCTTGCACCTTTGTAACCGGGCATTTGAAGGATGGCTCAATTGATTTGAACTGGCAACAGTTGGCTGCACCTAATCAAACGTTGGTTATTTACATGGGCTTGATCGGCTTGCCGAAAATTTGCGAGTCGTTGATCGCACATGGCGCACCGAGTGATTTACCGATTGCCTTAATTGAACAGGGAACAACCACTCATCAACGGGTAGTAACGGGTACGCTCTCGACTATGCCCGACATTATTAAAAGCTACACGATTAAACCGCCGACCTTGATGATTGTGGGCACGGTGGTGAATTTGCGTAAACAATTGCATTGGTTTAATGAGCAATAGTTCGTTGTCTGTAATATCAAAAAGTAGTTACAAAGTCTGCGTTATCCAGCTACTAACGTAAGGTGGAGCACTCACTCAACAAGGATTAACCTATGTGTCCCGCCTTGGTTGGTAGCCGGTCATCAAGATCAAGAACTCGAAAACAATCTGTTTTTATTCATGAATTATTCATTGAGCTCATGCATAATAATTCACGTTCAGGTGATGACTTGAAGAATTTAATAAATTTAATTGAATTTTTTAGAGTAATTCCCTATCATTTGGAGAATTTAGCTTACGTAGGACTGTCATAATCGTTAATAAGAATTAGAAGCAGTTCTTTTATTAACCAAGAGGAGAGAAATAGATGAAAAAATTATTAGGTACTTTAGCTACTGTTGCTTTAATGTCGTTCGGCGCCCAAGCATTTGCTGATGAAGCAACTGATACTGGCGAAAAAATTTATAAACAAGCATTTGGTCGCGGCTGCGGCGCTTGCCACGATATCGGCAGCAATCCACAATTACCAGCTTTAATCAAAGCTGGCACGTTGGATTTACATAAATTTTCAACTGTTGTAAAAGAAGGCAAAAATGGTATGCCTAAAGCAGTTGATGCAATCATGGCCGTTGGTGCAGTTAAGAAAGCTAACATGACACCTGATGAAGCGATCGAAGCAGTATATAAATTTTTAAGCAAATAAGATTCAGGCTTAAGTCAGCAGGGTTTCCCCTAACGATTAAACAAAAAACCGCCTGGGATTTACCATCCCGGCGGTTTTTTTATGAGCCAATATTTTGGTACTTGGCTTATTTACGGTTTGCTAAATAGGCATTTTTCAGATGACTCAAGCGATAACGTTTTTTAAACCAGATGCCGGCAACGGCAGCAAACATCAAGCTAGCAGATGCTAAGGTCATATAAATGAGATGTTTCAGGTGAGATACTTCTTTCAGAATCGCCTCATTGGCGACTTTATCCGAAGTTTGTTTGGTAGCAGGCTCCGAATAAGATTCGAGCACTTGCAAATCCCGTTTTAAATCCTGAATCGTACCTAATGCGCTGTTGGTACTACCTAAGCGAACGCTTTCTTCGAGTATTCTAAGTTTACTCTCAATTGAACCACTGACCAATCCGACCATTTGCCCTTTAAGCGTATTTATTTCTGCTGAAAGCGCAGGATTAGCTTGCGCTAATGAATTATGCTTGACTTGCAATTTTTCGAGCGGATCCTGGGAAGGCCATAACAGGTAGCCTAATACCAACACTAAAGCCATTAAAGACAATACTAAATAGAATAAATATTGATTAACTTTCATCAAACTTTGATGTTGCATAGCATCCTGTAAAATCAAGACGTTATGTTTTTGGTGGTTATCCTCATTATCTGGATGTCTGTCTTGCATGGTTTTCACTCTTATAATTATTAATGCATAGGATTTGCTATTAACAAAATAGCGCATTATCTATTCTAATCAACTCAAAATCCATTTGGTTTCGAGCCGATAGAATATCAAAAAAAGCCTGGTTCGCCTAATATTAAGTGGACGCATAAACATCGCGGAGAAACGCTTACAGGGGCTCCGCAATGTTTATGTGTTACTTCAGGAATGGGATTTAACGATTCTTTTTTGCCGCAATACGCATTCTAAGAGCATTGAGCTTGATAAAGCCTTCGGCGTCTTTTTGATTGTATGCGCCGCGGTCGTCTTCAAAAGTGGCAATGTTTTCATCAAACAAACTGTCGGTACTGGATTTTCTTCCGACCACGACCACATTTCCCTTATAAAGTTTCACGCGTACGGTACCGTTGACATGGACCTGGGAAGCATCGATCATTTGTTGTAGCATTTTGCGCTCAGGACTCCACCAATAGCCGTTATAAACTAATGAAGCGTAGCGGGGCATTAACTCATCTTTTAAATGCGCGACTTCGCGATCGAGCGTTAATGATTCGATGGCGCGATGTGCTTTAAGCATGACGGTGCCTGCCGGAGTTTCATAGCAGCCGCGTGATTTCATGCCGACATAGCGATTTTCGACGATATCCAGGCGGCCTACACCATTAGCGCCGGCGATGATGTTTAATTGCTCCAACACTTGGGCGGGCGTATGGGGAACATCGTTAATCGCGACGATATCACCGTTTTGATAGCTAAGTTCAACATAGGTGGCTTGATCTGGGGCATCTTCCGGTGATACTGACCAGCGCCACATCGCTTCTTCGGGTTCTGCCCAGGGGTTTTCGAGAATCCCGCCTTCATAGGAAATATGCAGCAAATTGGCATCCATTGAATAAGGGGAAGCTTTGCCGCGTTTCATTTCGACTGGGATATTGTGTTGCTCGGCGTAACTTAACAAAGTTTCACGCGAGGTTAGATCCCATTCTCGCCACGGCGCAATAACTTTAATGTCCGGACGGAGCGCATAAGCACCTAATTCAAAACGGACTTGATCATTACCTTTGCCGGTCGCACCATGCGAAATGGCTTCTGCGCCGGTTTCGTTGGCGATTTCGATTAAACGTTTGGCAATGAGTGGCCGCGCAATTGACGTGCCCAACAAATATTCGCCTTCATAGATAGTATTTGCTCTGAACATCGGGAAGACATAATCACGGGCAAATTCTTCGCGCAAATCTTCGATGTAAATATCTTTGATCCCCATAGCTAATGCTTTAGCACGAGCCGGTTCGACTTCTTCGCCCTGGCCAATGTCGGCTGTGAACGTGACCACTTCACATTGATAAACATCCTGTAACCATTTCAAAATAACCGAGGTATCCAAGCCACCGGAATAAGCAAGAACCACTTTTTTAATATCTGACATAATCGCCTGAGTGCTGTGTGAGTTAAAAAAATTTGCTGATTATACCGTAATTGACGTGACTTTTTGTGCCGATATTGCAGCGTAACAGCAATTCTCAATTTGAAGCCAAATAAAGGTGTCGGGAAGGGTTAAGCGAAGATGTCGGCAGCATGGAGGCTGCCGTCAAGCCCCCATGGAAGGGTTCACGGCGTTCTTCGCTTAACCCTTCCCGACGCTTGACTGCCCAAATTGAGAATTGCTGGCAGCATAAATATCGCCCGATTAGATTATATCCAGGCCGTTAATCCAGCCATTCATAAATTTCGGTCAAGGTCGGATCGCATTTACAGCAACTGGTTCCACATCCCGATTCTTTTCCATACTTGCGGACCTTGCCTTTAATAATCCATTTATCGAGCATTCCTCTGATAGCATTGGCTTCAATATTGAAATGCGTTACTAGATCATGTAAGACTACCCGCCGTTGAAGGATTAAATAGGTTTTTAAATCAGACAAAATCATGAGAAGCTCCTGCATTTTGAGGAAGTCGATCCTGATAGCGACCGTAAAGTCGCATGACTAATATCAGGACACTGAACGATACTAAGAAACCCGTTATCCAGTTTAATGAATAATCCGGATGTAATCGGTAAGTTAAACCTTGGTAAAACAACGTGGCAGTCATATAGGCAATTCCGGTGGTCCAGAAGGTGACAAAGATCGTCCAGCCTGAACCGGTTTCCTTATAAATTGCTGCCGTTGCGGCAATGCAAGGTGTGTAGAGTAAAATGAACAACAAATAGGCAAAGGCGCCTATTTGCCCGTCAAAACTCAAACGCATCGCCGCAAACGTTCCAGTATTGACGGCCTGAGTTTCAGCTGCCAAGTTGGCATCTTCAAGCTGACCGATATCGAGCCCCAACGGGTCGAGCAGATTATCTTTTACCTTACCCAGATTTTCCGGCACCGTTAAACACGCAGACCATAACGCCTGTTTAAGATTAAACGGCTCATCCGTTGAATCCGAATTGCTAACGGCCATTTCGCTGTATAAAGCATCGAGAGTCCCGACCACTGCCTCTTTAGCTAACACGCCGGTAAATATCCCGACGGTGGCTGGCCAATTGTCTTTGGTGATGCCGATCGGTGCGAATACCGGCGTTAAACTTCGACCGATTTCACTTAACACAGACTGTTTGGAATTTTCTCGGCCAAAACTGCCGTCAATGCCTAAGGCATTCAAGAAATTTAAGATCAACACCATCGGCACAATGACTTTACCGGCATTTAAAATGAAAGTTTTCAAGCGATCCCAGGTGCGTAACAGGACACTTAGCAAGCGCGGCAGATGATAATGTGGCAGCTCCAAGATAAAGGGCGAAGATACTCCTCTAAATAAGGTATGCCGCATCATTAAGCCAGTGCCGACCGCAACCGCTATCCCGATTAAATACAAGCCAAAAACCAAATTTTGACCGTTAACCGGAAAAAATGCCGCCGCAAAGAGCGCATAGACCGGTAACCGTGCCCCGCAGGACATAAATGGATTCATTAAGTTGGTGAGAATGCGATCACGCTGGTTATCCAGGGTTCGGGTTGCCATAATCGCGGGGACGTTACAGCCAAAACCGACAATCATCGGCACAAAAGATTTACCCGGTAACCCGATCATCCGCATGAAACGATCCATGACAAATGCAGCTCTCGCCATGTAACCGGAGTCTTCGAGTGCCGATAAAAACAAAAACAAAAAACCTACGATCGGAATAAACGTAGCAACGACTTGGATGCCGCCACCAATACCTTTGGTCAATAAAACTACTAACCAATCGGGCCAATGATGATTACTGAGCAAAGAAGCCAAACCATCCACCAGTAAGGCACCGACGAATTGATCAAAAAAATCGACAAAGGCGCTGCCAATGTTGATTGTGAACATAAACATCGCGTACATCACCAGCAGAAAAATTGGAATGCCTAAAAAGCGATTCAAGACTATACGGTCAATTTTTTCAGAGGTATGGTGAGTGATTTCAGTCAGTTTAACGACACAAGCCTGGGTCAGATCGTTGACAAAACCGTAACGAGCATCTGCCGCCAAGATATCGATTTCTTCGCCGGTCTGGCTTTCAATATCATTTTGAAAAGATTTGACGATTAAATTAAATTCACTGCCGATAATTTTGCGCGCTAGAGAATCATCTTCGAGGCTGCGTAATGCTAACCAGCGCAAATCACACGCCGCTTGTTCGGCTTTGATTTCGATCAGTGATGAAAGTTGCTGAATGGCTTTTTCGAGTTCGGCGCTATAGTAAATGGCGGCGCCAGGAATGGGCTTATGGACGACTTCCTTGTTAACCATCTGTTTTAAAGAGGTGATACCTTCAGATTTGGCAGCCGATATTGCGATCACCGGACAACCGAGCATTTCCGATAATTTTACGGTGTCGATGCGCATACCGCGCTTTTTAACCGCATCCATCATATTGAGCACGACCAGCATCGGTACGCGCATTTCGAGCAATTGCGAGCTTAAATATAAATTTCGCTCAATATTGGAGGCATCAACAATATTAATAATCAGATCGGCGGCTTTAGAGGCGACATAATCTCGCGCCACTTTTTCGTCGAGTGAAACTTGCTCGTCCGTCGCCTCAAGCGAATAGGTACCTGGTAAATCAACGACTTCAATCAATTTTTCCGCAAAAGTATATTCACCGGTTTTTTTCTCAACGGTCACACCCGGCCAGTTGCCGACATGTTGTCTTGCGCCGGTCAGCACATTAAAAAGTGTGGTTTTGCCGCAATTGGGGTTTCCGACCACGGCTATCGTGTAATCAACGTTCATACCAGTTTCTCTATCAATAAAATTGCCGCTTCGTCTTTTCGTAACGTTAATGCAAAGCCACGCAGTTTAATTTCGACAGGGTCGCCCATCGGCGCAAAGCGCGTTACTT
This sequence comes from Methylococcaceae bacterium, assembly GCA_947505105.1. Lineage (GTDB taxonomy): Bacteria > Pseudomonadota > Gammaproteobacteria > Methylococcales > Methylomonadaceae > SXIZ01. Next base: position 22,609 of record CANNKG010000026.1, read on the forward strand.
TAAATTCGGTACCGGGCGTCAAGCCCATCGCTAACAAGCGTTTGCGATACGCTTTTCCGGTTTTATCAAAACCTACAATTTTGCCACTGTCACCGACGCGTAAATCTTTTAAGCTGATTGTTGTCATAAAAATTAAATCCAGTTAAACAGCGTAAGCCAGCTTTTAAACGTTATCAAGAATAATTCTCATTTGTACTTTAATATAGCACATTACCGTAAAATCGCCCAAAGACAATTATCTTAAAATGTAAATTCTACCCATTATTTAATAAGGTTTCTAAAAATTCCCTGGAATACTTCCGTTTACAAGGGATTCAGCTATATTTTTAGCAAGTATTCTTAATCGATAACGAGTTATAGAATTTTTTTGCTTAGGCAGGTACACATGACGACAGATAAAACTTTAATTGCCACACTGACCGAAGTTCGCGGTAATGGCATGGATGCGCGTATGATTAATGAACTGGCAACGGATGCACCATTGATTACGGTGGGGAATGAACAAGTTTTGGCCGGTCATATTGGTGCTTATGTTGTGATCAAACAGGTAAATATCAGCGTACTCGCCTTGGTCTTCAAAATGTGGGAGAAAGATCGTTTTCATGATAATGAACGCCATTCGGATCGGTTTATTTCATTAATCCCGGTTGGTGAAATTCAGGAAAATGGCTCGTTTGTACGTGGTGTTCGTCATTATCCGACGCCTGGTGCTCATGTCTATGCGGTTGGACTTGACGAAATTAATTCGATTTTCTCAAAGTTTCGTGAGTATGAATTTTTTATTGGGCAGTTATCAACGCATAAAGATTACCATCTAAGCCTGGATCCACGGGCCTTGTTTGGACGACATTTCGCAATTTTAGGTCAATCAGGTTCGGGTAAATCCTGGACGGTGACCAGTTTAATTCAGCATACGATTAAAGCCATGCCGAAATGTCATTTGATCATGCTCGATTTACATGGTGAATATTGCTGGAAAGATGCCAGCGGGCAAGTACAGTCGGCTTTTCCTAAAGAAATTGTCAATTATGTCGATGCGGTTGAAATGGAAATGCCGTATTGGATGATGACTTATGCCGAGTTGGTGGATTTATTTATTGATCGGGAAGAACGGGGAGCGTCGATGCAAATGGCATTTATGCGCGAAATTCTCCAGCAGCTTAAGCGCAAGGAAGCCAAGCAGATTGGTTTAGGTATGGTATCGATAGACACCCCAATTTACTTTTCGCTGGCTGAAATGTATGCTCAATTTAAAAGCGCGAATGAAGAACGTAAAGATTTCGGTAAAACTCAAGGTGCGTTATTCGGGCAATTTGATGAATTCTTAGTCCGTATGCAAAGCCGGTTTAATGATGTACGTTATGACTTCTTACTTAAACCCAAAAAACGTAATTCATCGGCAAGTATGGCGGATTTGCTGCGTCAGTTTATCGGCTTAGGTGAAAAGAAAGCCAATATTACCGTCGTTGATTTAAGCTCAGTCCCTACCGATATTCGTCCCGCGGTCTCTGCCCAGGTTGGTCGGTTCGCTTATGAATTTAACTACTGGAATCCAAGGCGTCGTGAATTTCCAATTACCCTGATCTGCGAAGAAGCGCACGCTTATATTCCGCGTGAAAAAGGCGGTCAATTTGAAGGCACCAAAAAGGTAATGGAAAGAATCGCTAAGGAAGGGCGAAAATATGGGGTGTCGATCGGCGTAGTGAGTCAACGACCGACTGAATTATCTGAAACCATGTTGTCGCAATGCAGCTCGTTCATTTGTCTGCGCACAACCAACCCGGACGATCAGGCCTATATTCGTGGATTGGTGCCTGAAGCGGAAGGTGATTTGACCGATATTCTAACCTCATTAGGCCGGGGTGAGGCGTTAGTCTTAGGCGAGGCTGCGCCTATCCCAACGCGCGTACAGGTGTATCGCCCGAATCCGGAACCCAAAAGTAATGATGTGGATTATTTTACCGGATGGCGCGAAGGCCCAACGGATCTGGAAGTCGAGCAAATTGTTAATTATTGGCGAACTCAAACTCGTAAAAATGATGCCTAGGAGTGTGTTGGCCTTACCGTTATCCAGTACCATTGGGTTAGAGTAGGTCATCCTCTCTTCCAACAGGCAGACTCTTAATCTGAAGGTGACTTTAGGTATTTCGATTCTGGGTTTCAATGATTCCAGTGGATAAGGCAATATCGCGCAAAAAACATAATAAACCTAAAATTAATCCCAACATCGCTAACACAAAGAGCGCTGAAACAATATTGGATAGATCGATACTTAACGCGACCGCGATAAACAGAGTTGCAATTAATAAGCAGATGCATAGCGCCGATAAAGTACAAAGACTGATCGACCAATGTAGCCAGCGAGCTCTACTCGATAGGGTAGGTGTTTCTTCGTGAAAATTCTGTTGATCCTTATCGCCACCTTCGTGTTCATTAAGCTTTCTGAATCGGTCAATCACTCTTGCTAAGCGCGTAGAAAGTATTGTCAAAATAGAACCAATCCCACTTAGCAAAAATACCGGCGCGACTGCTTGTTGGATAACGTGCGCAACTGTCGTGACGTTTGTTAAGTTGTCCATGGTCTACCTTAATACGCCGCTCGGATGCGAATAGCTGTCCAAGACCTGTACATAATTCGCTCGTTCATAAGCACTTGGATCAATTGCATGTTGCTGGCTGACACTGCCTTTAAGTTGGCTAATCGATTCGTATTCATGGCTAGTCAGCCAAGCTTCAAGTTCATTGCGCATTGTGGTCAGCGTCGCTGCGCCGGATTTAAGTAACACGCTGCACAGATGCACAACATCCGCTCCAGCCAGCAGGGCTTTGATCACATCATCGCTGTTGTGGAAGCCACCAGTCACGGCCAAGGAAATATTGACCTTGCCGTATAGCAAGGCGGTCCAGCGAATCCGTAGCAAGGCTTCCTGCGAGGAGGATAGCTCCAGTTTGGGAATGACTTCAAGCGTTTCAAGATCGATATCGGGTTGATAAAAGCGGTTGAAAATGGCGATACCATCGACACCAGCGGCTTCTAGATGTTTAGCGAAATTTACCGGTGAGCTGAATTGTGGGGACAATTTCATGGTGATCGGAATGCTGACCTGACGTTTGAGTTCCTGCAAAATTGTTAGATAGCGGTTTTCGACCATTTCGCTGCTATCTTCGGGATTGGCCGCCAAGTGGTAAACGTTTAATTCCAGAGCATCGGCACCTGCTTGCTGGAGTTGCTTGCCGTACTCGACCCAGCCGGTCAGCGATGTTCCGTTTAAGCTGGCGATGACCGGGATGCTTAAAGCACTTTTGATTTTGTGCAGATTTTCCAGGTATTGTTCCTGATAAGTTTGCATATCGTGCGGCACCGGATGAAATGAATCGGCTTCGCCGTGACCAATGGCTTGATGGAAAAAGAAGCGTTCCATTTGTCGTTCTTCGGCTTCGATTTTTTCCTCGAACAAGGAATGCATAACCAGCGCGGATGCACCTGCATCTTCGAGCCGTTTAGCGGAAGCGGCATCTTTACTGAACGGTGAGGCTGACGGTACTAGGGGATGCGCCAGTGTTAATCCCAGATAAGTGGTGCTTAAATCAACCATGGTCTTTCTCCGTAGCAGGGTCAGTTTTGATTTGGGCTTTGATTGCGGTGACACTGGTGTTTTCGTGCCATTCCAATTCAGAGAGCTGTTTGTAATAGTGGTAACGGTTTTTGACTTCTTGCTGAGCCTGTTCTAAGAAGCGTTCGGCATCTTCAGGATGGCTTTGCCAGAGCATGCTGAAACGGGTTTCGGTTTTGACGAAATCGCGCAGAGGGATTGAGGGTTCCGCTGAGTCAAGATGCATCGGATTCTTGCCCTCTCTGATCTTATTCGGATTGAAACGGAACAATGGCCAGTGCCCGCTCTTGACCGCAAGATTTTGTTGCCGGTGGTTGTTAGACATATCGACGCCATGCGCGATGCACGGGGCATAAGCGATGATGATGGAGGGCCCGTCATGCGCTTCGGCTTCCAAAAAGGCATTCAGCGTTTGGATGTCTTTACCTGCATAGGCGACATGGGCAACGTAGACGTTGCTGTAATCCATCGCCAGTAACGCTAAATCCTTTTTGACCTGGGCTTTGCCGCCGGCCGCAAATTTGGCGACTGCGCCTAAGGGGGTCGATTTGGAATTTTGACCGCCGGTATTAGAATAGACTTCGGTATCGAGCACTAAAATATTGACGTTGCGGCCACTCGCAAGGACGTGGTCTAGGCCGCCATATCCGATATCGTAGGCCCAGCCATCGCCGCCGACGATCCAGACGCTTTTTTTGCACAGATAATCAGCTAATTCAAGCAACAGGCGCGCTTTCGGTTCGTCGATTGCGGCTAACAGTTGTTTGAGTTCTTTGATGCGTTCGCGTTGTTCATAAATACCGGCTTCATCATGTTGATCGGCATTGACAATCGCGTCGATGCGTTCCTGACCGAGTTGCGCCGAATAGAGGTTCAATAATTCGCGCGCCTGCTCGTTGTGTTTGTCGATCGCAATGCGCATCCCTAAACCGAATTCGGCATTATCTTCGAACAACGAATTGCTCCAGGCAGGTCCGCGTCCGTCGGCGTTTTTAGTCCACGGCGTCGTCGGCAAATTGCCGCCGTAAATCGATGAGCAACCGGTTGCATTGGCGACAATCATGCGGTCGCCGAATAATTGCGAGGCCAGTTTCAGATAGGGGGTTTCGCCGCAGCCGACGCAAGCACCTGAGAATTCAAATAAAGGCTGCATGACCATCGAGCCTTTGATGGTGCTGGTTTTAATCAAGCGGCGATCATATTCGGGCAAACTCAAAAAGAATTCAAAGTTATCGCGTTCGCTGGCGCGTAAGTCAGGCTGCGGTTGCATATTGAGCGCCTTGCGACTGGCGTTTGATTTATCGCGGATCGGGCAAATATCGACGCATAAGGTACAGCCGGTGCAATCTTCCGGTGCGACTTGATAAGAAATAGCCAGTCCTGACGGAAAGTCTTTGCCAAGCATCGGCGCGTATTTGAAAGTCGGTGGCGCATTTTGGGCAGCTTCGATCGGGAAGATTTTACTGCGAATCGCCGCATGTGGGCAAACCATCGGACATTTGCCGCATTGGGTACATAGCTCGGTCTCCCAGACCGGAATTTCAAGCGCTAGATTGCGTTTTTCATAAGCCGCAGTGCCGGTTGGGAAAGTGCCGTCGATCGGCATTGCACTGACCGGCAACAAGTCGCCATGTCCCGCAATAATTTCGCCAGTGACCTTTCGGATAAAGTCAGGTGCAGAAGCTTTGATCAGCGATTGAATATCGAAGCTGCTGGTTGTTGCTTTTGGAATCGGCACTTGATGCAGACTGGCGAGCGTTTCGTCGATTGCCTTGAAATTCAGTTCGACAATGCGCTGGCCTTTTTTGCCGTAAGTTTTTTCGACCGCATGTTTAATCGCTTCAATCGCTTGGTCTTGCGGTAAGACCCCCGATATCGCAAAGAAACAGGTTTGCATAATGGTATTGATGCGTTTGCCCATACCGGTTTTTTCAGCGACCGCGTAACCATCGATCACATAAAAACGAATGTTCTTGGCGATCATTTGCTGTTGCATTTTAAGCGGCAGAGAATGCCAAATTTGCTCGACCGGTTCTGGCGAGTTCAACAGAAATACCGAATTTTCGGCGGCATTATCGAGCATGTTGTACCGATCTAAAAAAATCGTCTGATGACAGCCGATGAAATTGGCATCATTTTCGCCGATTAGATAGGTCGAGCGAATCGGTTTGGGGCCGAAACGCAAATGCGAGACCGTGACTGCGCCGGATTTTTTCGAGTCATAGACGAAATAGCCTTGGGCGAATAAATCGGTCGCTTCGCCGATGATCTTGATACTATTTTTATTGGCGCTGACTGTACCATCGCTACCAAGACCATAAAACATCGCTTGCACCATCCCGTCATGGGCGTCGGTACGGTAAGCGTTATCCCAGTCTAGGCTGGTATGACCGACATCGTCGTGAATGCCGATCGTGAATTGATTTTTCGGTTGGGGTGCTTTAAGTTCATCGAACACCGCCTTGATCATACCGGGTGTGAATTCTTTCGACGACAAGCCATAGCGACCGCCGACCACTTTCGGCAGCGTTGCAAATCTGCCGGCACCGCTCAAAAAATCTTGAGCAAGTGCGCCTAACACATCTTTATACAGCGGTTCGCCGTCGGCGCCGGGTTCTTTGGTACGATCAAGCACCGCAATTTTTTGGCAGGTGGCAGGAATCGCGGCAAGTAAGGCACTGGCATTGAAAGGTCTGAATAAGCGAACCAGCACCACACCGACCGCTTCACCTTGGCGGTTCAGATAATCGACGGTTTCGGCAACCGCTTCAGCTCCCGAACCCATAATAATCACGATGCGTTCGGCCTTATCTGAACCCACATAATCGAACAGCCGATAGTGCCGCCCGGTCAAGGCGGCGAATTTATCCATCGCTGTTTGAACGATCTGCGGCAGCGCTTGATAATACGGATTGACGGTTTCGCGGCCCTGAAAATAAACATCGGGGTTTTGCGCGGTGCCGCGCATCACCGGATTATCGGGAGTCAAGGCGCGGCGTTTATGTGCCGATACCCATTGCTCTTGAATTAGCGCATGCAATACTTCATCGTCGATTGCCTGAATTTTCGAAACTTCGTGCGAGGTTCTAAAGCCGTCGAAGAAATGCATAAATGGAATGCGGCCTTCAAGACTTGCGGCTTGGGAGATTAACGCAAAATCCATCGCCTCTTGCGGGGAATTGGAGCAGAGCATCGCGTAGCCAGTCATGCGCGCTGACATGACGTCGCTATGGTCGCCGAAAATTGATAAACCCTGACAAGCCAAGGAACGCGCCGCGATATGAAACACGGTCGGTGTCAATTCACCGGCAATTTTGTACATATTCGGCAGCATCAAAAGTAAGCCTTGCGAGGCGGTAAACGTCGTCGCCAATGCCCCTGCCTGCAAGGCACCGTGGATCGCCCCAGCTGCCCCCGCCTCACTTTGCATTTCAGTGACTTGCGGCACTGTACCCCAGAGATTGACCTGCCCGCGTGATGACCATTCATCGGCCCATTCGCCCATGTTCGACGAGGGCGTAATTGGATAAATGGCGATCACTTCGTTAAGCATGTGGGCGATGGTTGCGACTGCCTGATTACCGTCGATGGTCAGAGTTTCTTGAGTTTGCATTTAACCGCTCCTGATGTGAACAATTACGAGGGATAGTCGATAAGACTGGGGCAATTGATCTTTAGAGCATAGTCAATTTATGGGATAAACTCAATCAAGGACGATAATTATTTTTAGGGGAAAATGTATTGTTATTAAAGGGTAGTACTGTAATTTAATGATTAAAAACCAAACTTAAGTTGACCTGTGAAGGGTTAGTATTTATGCGAAGCTTGGTGATACCATAGCCAAAATTGTTTACTAGGTTTTATTGAGTTAAGGAGACAGTGTTTGTTATCAACTATTCAGAATCAGATGGTCATGAAATGCGTGGCTTATCAAAATGGTGTCAGCATCGGCGAGGTCACGGTTGAAGACATCAGTGAAGTGATAAATCAGGATAATACCTTTGTTTGGCTTGGTTTGCGCGAAGCGAACAGCGATTTATTAAATCAGATCCAAACTGAATTTTGTTTGCATGAATTGGCGGTTGAAGACGCCCGTTCCGCGCATCAGCGCCCTAAGTTGGAAGAATATGGCGAATCGTTGTTCATCGTTTTGCATACGGCTTATTTAGTTGATAACCATATTGAATTTGGCGAAACGCATTTATTTCTCGGCCCGAAATTTTTGGCAACGATCAGGCATGGCGGTTCGAGCAGTCATCAAAAAGTGCGCGATCGTTGTGAATCCTTGCCGCATCAGCTCTCAAAGGGACCTGGATTTGCGCTGTATGCGATTATGGATTTCATCGTCGATAATTATGTACCGGTGATCGAAGTTTTGCAGGCGCGTTTCGATGTGATTGAGGCAGATATTTTTCATCACCATCCGAGCCGAGAGACGATGGAAAATCTTTACGCCTTAAAGCGCGAACTGCTACTGCTTGAAAGTGCCATCAATCCGGTCATCGATATTTGCAATCAGTTGATGCACGCCCATAATGGCGTGATTCCCAAAGATATCCGCGTGTACTTCCGGGATATTGCCGATCATATCAAACGTATCGACCAGACTATTAAAGGCATCCGCGAAATGTTGGTCGCGGCAATGCAGGTGCATTTGACTTTTGAAACCGTGCGCCAGAATGAAGTGGTCAAGCGTCTGGCCGGATGGGGGGCGATTTTGGCGATACCGACCATGGTCTTTAGTTGGTATGGGATGAATTTCAAACATATGCCCGAGTTGGAATGGATTTTCAGTTATCCCCTGGTACTCGGGACCGTTGCGTTTTGTAGCTTGTATTTATATTGGCGGTTAAAAAGAGCGCAATGGTTATAGGATCAGGCCATTTTGTTGCGACCTCTCAATAAACTTTGCTGGAATTGATTATTGTCCAACCATAGATCACCCGCCAACATTGCGGTAATCTCCTGCTTGACGCGCTCGTCCCGATCAGCCTCGAAAAACAAGTTATGGACTAAATTGGAGCTGTAAAAGCGCTCGACCATCAAATGCATGCTTTGAAAACCAATTTGATAGATCTCATCGGTTTTGGCGTGCAAGTCCGGGTCGGCTTCGGTGCCGGTTTGAAAACCTTCATGGAGCCGATCGGCAATTAATTCGGCGGTTTTGAGGGCAAAGAAGAATCCTGAAGAAAACACCGGATCCAAAAATCCTGAGGCATCGCCGCAACAGGCCAAGCGTTGACCATAGCGGCGACTATTCACATAGCTGAAATCCGCCTCAATTCGCAAATCCGCCCACAGTTCAGCGCCCTCCAGCAATTCCAGCATGCGCGGTGATGCGTTGATGTAATGATCAAACAATGCTTCACGTTTTAACTCTGTCGGATATGCTTTCTGGACAATTAAGCCTACGCTTAGACGCTGCTGGGTGAGTGGAATACACCAAATCCAGCCGATATCGGTGAGCAAAATTTCGATGTTGCCAGTGGTGAATAATTGTTCGGTTTTGGGTGTGTTCGCCAAGTGATAATGTTTATAGAGCGCAAATTTGCCGAGATTGTCGAGCTTGTTGATCGATTGATGGCTTTTGCCGCTTAACGCATTACGCCCTGTGGCATCGATAAAATAACGCCCTTGATAAACCGACTGATCACTATGGACGGTTACGCCCGACTCGTCACAGTTAAACGTAGTTACTTTTTCGTTTTGCCGCGCAGTTACTCCTTGTGTTGTTGCATTATTGAACAATTTTTCGTCTAGCACCGAACGTTCAACTTGAAAGGTGCGGTACTTGCCGCGCAACGGAAAATAAATGTGTTTGCCGGACTTTTCATCGATGAAATCTGCTCCGCTTTTGGGTAGATTATTCTGCGCCCAATCGATACCGAGTCTTTGCATGATGGGTTCGGCTTTGGGTAGCATCGATTCGCCAATATGAAAGCGTGGATGCTCGCCCTGTTCCAGCAATAATACTTGATAGCCGTATTGGGCAAGTAATGTGGCGGCCGTGCTGCCCGCAGGGCCGCCGCCGGCGACGATGATATCGTAATGATTAGGGGTTGGCATAGGGGGGAGCCTCAAAGTGGGTACACCAAATGGCACCCTGATTGTTCAAAGGAATTAAGCTGTTGTTGGCAGACCGTGGAGCCGACAATGCACTTAACAATGGGATTGCAGCGGTCGCGGGAGCTGAATCAACCAATTTCGACCAGGATGGATCAAGGTTTGGCGCTAAATTTGGGTCGGTTGGACGATAAATTTCAGGCCGCGTGAGCGCGGCTTGTGCCGCGTCGGGTTCGGAGCTGAGAACAAAGGCACAGGCAAAGGCTTGTTCGCCAATCGGCGGGGCCAAGTATTGCGGCCAGCTTTCATCATAGCAAACCAGCAGCAAGTCGCCCGGCGTAACTTGGAGCTGGGTCCAGGCTTCGAGCAAACCGAGCGCAAAGGTATCATCGATTCCGGCGATCGCCGTGGTGGGGGCTTGGCATTCATGCAAAATACTCCAGTAACCCGCAGTGGTATTGTGCACGGAGTTATGAAATTGAGTTGGCGATAATAAGGCGTCTGGATCTGGCAGCAATCGACACAGTGCATCGGTCACCTGAATTTCGCCGCCCAGTGAGGCGAAAACTGATGGTAGCATTTTGGGGTCGACCTGGGCTTGGATGCAGGCGGCAGTTCCGGCAGTAATCGCTATGCGCGTGGTTAAGCTGGTGCGTCGCCGCATTGCCCCTGGAATCAGGGTGTTGTCGATCGGATTCACCGAGAGTCCGAACGCATCGAGTAAATTGAGCTCAGGGCTGCAGGCGCTCGCACTTTTAATATAAATTCGAGAGTTAATCATGATGTCCTGCAATGATCAAACTGGCGTTGTTGCCGCCAAAGCCGAAGGAATTGCTCATCACAATATTTAACTTTTGGTTTTCGATAGGGTTTTTAATAACCTGGCAGTTAAATTCCTTGTCCACGTTTTCAAGATTGGCGGTTCCGGGAATAAATTGATGTTGTAACGCCAGCAGGGCAATAACGGCTTCGAGTGCACCAGCCGCTCCCAGGGTATGACCGGTCAAGCTTTTGGTACCGCTGCAGCGCACTTCGTTGAATACTTGATAAACCGCCAACGCTTCGACCTGATCGTTGATTCGGGTGCCAGTGGCGTGAAGATTTAGATAATCGATATCTCCTGCTTCAAGTCCAGCAAATTGCAAGGCTTTGTTCATGGCCAGCATCGCTCCTCGGCCTTCCGGGTGCGGTGAGCTCATGTGATAGGCGTCGGAAGATTCACCGACGGCCAATAATTGTGCTTTGGTCGAAGTGGTTTCTGAACTTCTTTCGAGAACCAGTAGTGCGCCAGCCTCCCCTATATTAATGCCGCAACGTTGTTGATCCATCGGTTGACATTGAGTGGCCGACAGCAAATCCAGACTTTTAAAACCACGTAAAGTCAGACGGCATAAAGTATCAACACCTCCAACCAATACCGCGTCGCACACTCCACTCACGATCAAGCGTTGTCCGGCGGCAATTGCTTTGGCGCTGGATGAGCAAGCCGTCGATATCGCATAGCAGGGTCCCTCTAAACCGAGTTCTTTTTGCAGAAAGCGCGCGGTTGCCTGATAGGCATGACGAGTGACGAAATTGAAATCATCGGGCATTTTGTGCTGAACCAGAAATTTGGCATAGGCCGCTTCGCTTTCATAGAGTCCCGAAGTGCTGGTGCCCAGGACTACCCCAATTCGATCGACGCCATAGCGGGATTTTGACTGCTCTATGGCGCTACGCACTCCGTCTTCAGGATGATTCAATGCCGCGAGCGCTACTTGAGCATTTCGACTTTCATAAACCTTTAAGTCTTTGGAAATACTTGGTAACGGGGTATAAATTTCCCCCACTTGAGTTATAAACGGAATTTCAAATACGGCCAAAGGTGCAAGGCTTGAACGATTACCGCGTAATGCTTGATACAGCGCAGCATTGCCATAGCCGCAATGACTGATTGCGGAGTAGGCGCTGATCGTGACGGGCTTAAATGCTTGGGAATTTGCCATTGATAATTTAGGGTAAAGCTTATTTGATTCGCCGTGATCTGATTGAGTGGATGGTTCGATAAAACTGAATAATTTTAGAGAACGTGTAAATATAAAAATACTTCAATGATCAAAATTTTCGGTAGATTAGCGTTCAATGTCCACAACACAAGTCGAGGATCAATGCGAATTTTAAGGGTAATGGCTTGTTGTCAATTGGACAATACGCGATACTAGGGAGCATTGTACCGTTTTTTGAATGATTTAAACCCGGAAGATTCTCAGGTTTTGTCGGTTGCCTTAACAGTTCCAACTTTAGGCAACTGCTCAAATTATCCATCTAGCCACTGTTATAGCGTTTCATTACCAGTTTACATGAATCAAATTGCCATCAAGATGTTAATGGGGGATAAGGGAAAATATCTGGGCATCGTCTTGGGCTTGACCTTTGCTTCTTTTGTAATGACCCAACAACCTGCAATTTTTTTAGGATTGATGGCGCGTTCTTATAGTTTTATTTCCGATACCGGTTTACCGGATGTTTGGGTGATGGACCCAAAAGTACAATTTATTGATGATATTAAACCCTTACAGGAAACTCAACTCTACCGAGTGCGGGGCATTTCGGGAGTGGAATGGGCGATGCCTCTCTATAAGGGTTTGTTAAAAGCAAGACTCAGTAATGGTACCTTTCAGACCTGTAATGTGATTGGACTCGATGATACCACGCTGATTGGCGGGCCACCGATCATGTTGGAAGGCAGTCTCGAAGACTTGCGGCGCAGTGACGGTATTATTGTCGATATTGATGGGGCTACCGATAAGCTTGCCAAAATTTCGGATCAACCGGGTGCCGCAAAAATTCCGCTCAAAGTAGGCGATAATCTTGAGCTTAATGATCGTCGAGCGGTGGTGGTCGGTATATCAAAAGTCACCAGAACTTTTCAGTCGCAGCCTGTCGTCTATACCACCTATTCGCGTGCCAAAAACTATGCACCGAGAGAGCGTAAACTCTTATCGTTTGTGTTGGTCAAAGCCAAACCCGGCCAGAATCTTCAAGAACTGACGCGGCGTATTCGTGACAATACCGGATTGGTTGCTTACACGAATGAGGAATTTAAAACCGTGACCTATGAATATTTTCTACACAATACCGGCATCCCGATTAATTTTGGGGTCTCAGTGCTGTTAGGTTTTATTGTCGGGGCCGCGATTGCGGGTCAGACCTTTTATAGTTTTACCCTGGAAAATCTGAAACAATTTGGCGTATTAAAAGCGATGGGTACCAGTAACTGGGTTTTATTACGTATGATTTTATTGCAGGCCTTATTGGTGGAAACTTTGGGTTATGGTCTTGGGGTGGGTCTGACTGCATTATTTGGCTATGCGATGCGTAATACCATTTTGGCTTTTAAGTTTCCTTGGCAACTTTTAATCTTTACCGGAGCGGGCGTCAGCATCATCTGTGCACTCGCTGCGCTGATCAGTATTTTGAAGGTAATACGTTTGGAACCTGCTATCGTGTTCAAGAGTTAAGGCATGAATGAGGATAAGCCGGCGGTGTGTTGCCGTAATGTCACGAAAATTTATGATACCGGTGGGCAAAAAGTGACTGCGTTGAACGGCATCAATCTGGATATTGCACTCGGCGAATTAATGATGCTGGTGGGGCCTTCGGGATGCGGTAAAACTACGCTGATTTCGATCATTGCCGGAATTCTCGATCAGGATTCGGGAAGCTGCGAATTATTTGGTGAAAATCTGTTGACCATGTCCAGTCAGCGTAAATTACAATTTCGGGCGCAAAATATTGGATTCGTGTTTCAGGCGTTTAATTTGTTGCCAGCTTTGAATGCGGCGGAAAATGTGTCGGTCCCGCTCATTATTAATGGCGTCAAACGAGTGACGGCAGAGAAAAAGGCAATTGAGGTTCTCGAAAAAGTCGGTCTCGGTGCCCGTTGGCGCTCACTACCGGCGCAGTTATCGGGTGGTCAGCAGCAACGTGTCGCGATTGCGCGGGCCTTGGTGCATAATCCTCGGCTAATTGTCTGTGACGAGCCAACCAGCGCTTTAGATCACACGAGCGGTATGAATATCATGAATCTCTTTAAAGCAGTGGCGTTGCAACATGACCGGGCTTTGGTGGTTGTTACTCACGATGCCCGAATCTTTGAGTTTGCCGATAGGATTGCTGAAATGGATGATGGACATGTTGTTCAGGTTCAAACGAATCAACCGCTGGTCGCGCAGAGACATTGAGATGGCTCACGAAGTGTTCACCCGATTGCCTTAGCTGGGATTTCTACATCAAGATTTGGCTACTATGAATTTAAAATACCTCCTTCCCTTATTGTCTTTTACCGGTTTTTTATTCGCTTCTTATACAGTAGTGAGTAGCAATCAACCGATGCCGGTGGCACAGGCAGTTGCGCAGCCCGCTTCCGCACCTTTCAAGGCATTTATCGCCGGGGCCGGCATTATTGAATCGAAAAGTCAGAATATTGCTGTTGGTACGCCTTTATCGCGTATTGTCAAAACTATCGCGATCAAAGTCGGTGATCAAGTTAAGGCAGGCACTCCGCTGTTTTATCTGGATGATCGGGAAAGTCTTGCCAATTTGGCGGTTAAACAGGCCGATTTGTTCAAAGCCCAAGCAGATTTGAAAGTTGCCAAAGCGTCATTAAATGATAGTCAAACGCTAAATGACATGGCGCAAGCGATTACGGACCGTCGCGCTATTAGTGAAGAGGAATTGTTAAAACGGCGCAATGCTTTGTTGATTGCGCAGGCGAAGCTCGAAAGTGCTCAAGCTTATGTTAAACAGATCGAAGCCGGTATTGCCGATATTCAGAGCACTATAGATAGATTGGTGGTTCGTGCACCGATTAATGCTGAAGTTCTGCAGCTTAATCTCAGACCAGGCGAGTTTGCACAATCCGGGGTATTGGCGACGCCGTTGGTGATGCTTGGAAACATGGATCAATTACATGTTAGAGTGGATATTGATGAAAATGATGCTTGGCGTTTTAATAAACAGAAAAAAGCCGTCGCTTTTTTACGTGGTAATCGTCAATTTAAGGTCGAATTGACGCTGGCCTATGTCGAGCCATATGTGATTCCAAAAAAATCCTTGACCGGTGATAGCACCGAACGCGTCGACACGCGAGTTTTACAGGCTTTGTATCGTTTTGACCCCAATCAAATACCGTTATATGTCGGGCAGCAGATGGATGTGTTTATCGAAGCTGATGAAACCGAACCTGTGCTTAAAACACCTCAAGGTTGATTATGAACAGGGTCTTGAAGTGTTTAGTCATGGATTGGCTTTTGACCGGGTGTATTGTCGGTCCCGATTATCAACAACCTAAAGTTTCGCTCCCGGAGCAATGGCATAATCAACCCGGCCATTCAGATTCAAAAAAAGCAAATATAGATGAGTGGTGGCAAATTTTTCATGACCCCATGCTCAATCAATTGCTTGCTGATGGTGTTGCCAGTAATCTAAATTTTAGAAACACCTTATTGAGAATTAAGGATGCCAGAAGTCAGTATTCTGCGGTTTTGGCTGAAGGCTTGCCAAGCTTAACGGCCAGAAGCAATGTGAGTCGCCGCTTCAATAATACGGCAGGAAGTTCTCAAAGTTCAGAAAGTACTGCCGGAGGCGGTTTTGGCTTTGGCAATCAATTAATCAATATTTATCAGATGGGTTTTGATGCTCAATGGGAAATTGATTTTTTTGGTGGTGAGTTACGCGCTTTGGAAGCGGCTGGTGCAACCGCTGATGCCGAACTTGAAAATAGTCGAGCGGTATTGGTCAGTTTACTCGGTGAGATTGCAGTTCTCTACGTTGACTTACGGCTGAACCAGCAGCTTATGCTGATTGCTCAAAAAGATCTTACTATTCGAAAAGACACATTACAGCTTAGTGAAGTTCGACAACAAGCGGGTCTGGCAAATATGCTCGAAGTGACCCAGGCAACTGCCCAGGTCCATGAAATTGAGGCAGAATTGCCTAGTTATCAGGCTGTCATTGCTCAAGATATTCACGGGCTTAGTATTCTAGTGGGTCGGGCACCGGATGCTTTATACTTGCGTCTTGTGCCTAGTAAAGCTTTACCGACTGCCGAGGATGCCAAGATCTCGGAATTACCACCTGAATTACTCCAAAGACGCCCTGATATTCGTCAGGCGGAACGTCAAATGGCGATTGCTAATGCGCAGGTGGGTGTAGCAACATCGGAGCTTTATCCTAAAATAAACTTGGCAGCATTTATCGGGTTACAAAATTTAAACATTTCCGGATTTACACCGATAGGGAAATCTTGGTCGACTGCTGGTTCTTTAAGTATGCCGATTTTTAATTGGGGGAAGCTGAATGCGAATTTGCGTAGTAAGCGGATCCAATCGGAACAGACCGCATTAAATTATCAGAATGTTATTCTAATAGCGCTTAAAGAGGTTGAAGATAGCCTTGTTGCACATAACAAGGAAGTAGAACGAAAAAATATTTTAATTCAGACGCTTGATACAAGACGGTTGGCACTGGATTTAGCAAAAGAACTATACCAAAAAGGTTTGAGCAATTTTATTAATGTGTTGGATAGTCAAGAAGCGCTTACTCAAGCGAAACGTGAGTTAGTTGCTACTCAGGCCTTACAAGCCAAACATTTAATTAGCTTATATAAAGCGCTAGGTGGAGGATGGCAGAACCAAGCAGCTGCGGCTATTCCAGTAAGGCCAGACTTTAAATTGGAATTATGAGCGGTATTAAATTAATATTATTTGTAATATGCACTAATTTTTGAGCTGAGCTATACTTAAACCTTTAAAGTTTTGCAGTTTTTAGCAATTTAATCTCGTATATCGTAATGACTTACATTTTCGATCTGCCTAAATAACAAACCTAATCTAATAGATGTCGAACACCTATGAATCAAGAAATTGCTGAAACATTTATTCGTTTTTTCGCTCAGAAGTATTTTTCACATTTGTTCCCGCAAGAAATTCTCGATATTCTTCAGACAGTACCTGATACTTCGAATGAGTCCCTTGAGGTAAAGGCGTTATTGGATAAATGGGACAGTAAAATTTCGATTCAGTCACATTGGGAAGGAGTCCTTGAAGACTACCGATCCGATAGGGAGTTGGCTTTATTACAGTTATATAAGCGTGGCTTGTTTAATGACTGCCAATTGCATTTTCAATATGAGGACAATGGTCAGAAGGAATGCATTTTTAATCCATTTGGTTTAGTGATACGAAATGAAAATTTCTTTTTCGTGGGATGTTTTGACAATAATCGTGAGCCGATGTTGCTGAGCCTTGAAAAAATTATCAACATTAAATTGCTTGATTCTAAAGCCATAGCCTCAGAGTCGGATTTTCATTTAGCTAATTATGCCGAAACCTATCTCAATCATCCGGTCTCTCCTGAAATCATTGAAACCTTGATAGTGGAGTTTCCGAAAAAAGCTTACTTCTATGTAAAATCACATCCTATTAAATGTGAACAACTAACCATTACCGAGCCACAAGATACTCCCGGTCATTTTCTTCTTGAAGCGAAAAATGTTGCAAATACCATACGTTTACATCAGTGGTTCTCCGGTTTTCATGATGATGCTCAAATATTGTCGCCAGTGTATCTGCGCCGATTAATCAATCGCTCCTACATTGATCAATTAACCAATTTATATAATCGAAAGGCGTTTGATCGATTAGGGCATCGGGAAATTGAACAGAGTCTTAGAAATCAAGAGCATATTTTTTCATTATTAATCATGGATATTGATCATTTCAAAACTATTAATGACCTTCACGGCCATAATTTCGGTGATGATGTGCTGATAAAAGTATCTGAGTGTTTCCGTGACTACGACGCGATTCGTTACGGCGGTGAAGAATTTGTCGTGCTACTTTCAAATACGGGAGCAGAAAACGCTCAAAAAGCAGCCGAGCGTATTCGTAACAACATAGCGGAACTTTTATTAAAAAATGAGACTGGACAGAGGGTGCCTATTACCATCAGTATCGGTATTGCGGAATTTCCTCGGCATTTACCTAAAAAGGATCAGCAGGCGCTGGAAAATCTTGGAAAGACCAAATTAACTGACAAAACTAAAAATGGCTTAATGATGGCAATTACCGAACAGGCAGACAAAGCGCTTTACTATGCCAAGACCGCTGGTCGCAACCAAAGTGCTATATTCCAAGACAGTATTGCTTAAGATCTAATCAAATAGTACAGCAAGTTGCATAAAAATAAAGCTTGATAAACGTCAAATCTGCTATATAATGCGCAGCTCACTAACGCTTGAGTCCGAAGTTGATCCGGTAAAGTAGATGAGTGGGGTGGCTGGTGTATTCTGAATGTAATAAGAAGTGCATTAAAATTCAGAAAAAACGAGTTGACAGTTTGCCGGATAGAGTTATAAT
>CANNKG010000027.1 GCA_947505105.1 Methylococcaceae bacterium
ACGTTGGCGACGTTGGTGACGTTGGTGACGTTGGTGACGTTGGTGACGTTGGTGACGTTGGCGACGTTGGTGACGTTGGTGACGTTGGTGACGTTGGTGACGTTGGTGACGTAACTGTCGTAACTGTCGTTGGTGACGTTGGTGACGTTGGCGACGTTGGCGACGTTGGCGACGTAACTGTCGTAACTGTCGTTGGTGACGTTGGTGACGTTGGTGACGTTGGTGACGTTGGTGACGTTAGTGACGTTGGTGACGTTGGTGACGTTGGTGACGTTGGTGACGTTGGTGACGTTGGTGACGTTGGTGACGTTGGTGACGTTGGCGACGTTGGTGACGTTGGCGACGTTGGCGACGTTGGCGACGTTGGCGACGTTGGTGACGTTGGTGACGTTGGCGACGTTGGTGACGTTGGTGTAGGCGGAGCACTAATCTTACCAATATTCAATAAATTATTGATAGAAAAAAACTCACGTATCCCTTGAAAAAAACCAAGTCCAGGGCCGATGGTTCCATAACCACTATCTGGTAAAGCTTCAGGATCGAGATACTCACGAATAACGGCATCCCCCCCCTCATTACTTCCGACATCAACTCCATTTCCACCTGCGCCTGCTGCTGTCGCTTGAAGATTCTGAGTCGGGTCAGCTCCTTCAAGAATTGATTTCTGTAATGCAGCTATATCATCACCAGGCTTGCCACTTTCATGTCCGACATGCTGGGTAGGAGCTGGTATAGGTCCGTTGTCATCTTCCACTGGGGTACCGCCAATTAAGTCATTACCCGCTACCAAGGCAGCACTGCTCAACAACTCACTGGAATTAATACCCAACGTTAAAAAAGAACCCGTGGCAAGATCGACACCAATAACACCATCAGGTCCGGTCTCTATTCTTTCACCAGGAAATACCTGATCACCAAGTTGTAATACTCGTTCTGTACCATCACTTGCAATCGCCTTGACGGTGCCCTGTATCGACCTTACTGTGCCTAAACTGTCCATCGACTTACCCTCAACAATTTTTATCTTATGAAATATGAAATATTTTTGCTTCAGAACTGAATATTAAAAGTTGACTTTTAATATAGCTAACCTGTTGAATTAAAGATATACAAAGTTGGCATTTCTAACCAGTGTACGATAGTACACAAACTTGAAATCTTTTAACCAGTTCACAAATTTTTCATAAAGCGTATAGCTTTATAAACTAGCGGATGCCACTCTGAATTCTTAAAAACGCCCAAAAATTACAACGAAGAATCATCATGAAAATGTTCAAAGTTTGCGAGAATTTCAGACAAATCTGTAGCAGTAGAACCATAGAGGACAGATGAGTATACGACAGGTGAGTCATCAATCGTCGAAACCGTAACACGCGCACCTTCACCATCGTTAGTCACGGAAACTCTGAGATAATCACTCAAGACATCGTTACTGTCATCTATTAACAAATCATTTAAATTTAATGATTTGGACGAATTGTTATCGGCATTCATGACACTTATTTCCCATTCATTACTACAAAACTACAAACATAACCACAATAAAATTTCAGCATACGTTCAGTGCTTTTCTACTATGGTTAAGATGATAGTCGTTTGTTGGAAAATAACAATCAGACCAAGGTCCACTTCCATTCAAAAAAACCTCATCCCATCAAACTTAAGACCAACACCTGACCTAATCGATTCGCTGATCCAAGCCAGAGATTTAAAGAAAGAAACTAATCAGCAAGATCTTCACCCTTAATCTAACAGCGGAAGTTGTATTATTTCCTTAAGAACTTAAGTATGCTGGCAAAGCAAAAGCACATTCATCATGCAGTAGTTATTTCGAAGCTACACTTTCGTACAATAACGCGTCAAAATTTAACTCAAACTCTGCTTAAAACTTTGTTGATTCATAAAAAAATGTGAACTAGAGCAACGTGAGAGCGCATGACTCGACAATGATTTAATGTGAAATTTTGATACTTTACAATCAATGGATTATAAAAAAAAGAAGCCCCCCTTGTTTCTTAGCTAAGATCTTGCTGCAGGAAGAGTTAAATTGTTAATTACGAAGGATATGGCTCGGTTAAGTTGCTTATCATTATTGAAAGATCTTAGTTCCCCAAAAGTAACTATTCAACATCATCATAAATTACCTCACAACTTGCGAAAATTTCAAACAATTTTATATAACGCCTGAGAGCAAACGACGGCAGCATAGTTAATCGATGAGATAACAATGCTTCACTATCATTCACCACCAAAACTGGTATCAACTAAAAAATACCCTCGTCACCTTCATCACTTAAGAGTGAATTAAGCGAAACCATATCATTACGGATTTTCTGCCGTTTTCCTAGCTTTTGTTGGGCAAATAACGGCAACTCCGTAAAAACAAAAACCTGTTTTTTAATCAACAACTCCGTTAAATCTTCAATGACTCGGATCAATTCCAAATCAGAAGTCTCTAATGATGCCATAGCCTCACTTTCCTTAGTTACAGGCTTTGCGGTACTTGCTTTAATCTGCGCAAAAAATGCTTTGAGCGCTAAATCATCATCATCCACCCACATAGTACTCAGTGCATTCTGCTCATCATAAAAGGCTAAAATCTTGTCGTTGGCGTCTTTAATTACATAAGGCACATTGCCCTCCTAAATCTTCACATTATGGAAACTTATGCTATTCTAAATTAGCCTTATCATTATTGTTAGGGTCAATATATTAATTCACTTAAAATAATTTTTATCGATGAATAGTTCACATTCTGAAAACAACGCTCAAATTAATGATCCATTGCTACTGGCGCTGGTTTCATTATGCAAACTATTAGATGCCCCGCACACTGCTGGCGCATTAACTGCCGGCTTGCCACTTGTTGATAACATGCTGACACCGTCTCTGCTGCCACGAGCCGCCCAGCGAGCTGGTTTAACTGCAGGCTTAGTAAGCAGACCTCTTGAAAGAATTTCTAATATCGTTTTACCGGCCATCTTATTACTGACTAATCAACAAGCTTGTATTCTGATTAGCAAAGATCAAGATCTGTGCACGATTATGCTACCTGAGACAGGCGAAGGCACCAAAACGATTACCATTAATGAACTCTCCCAGGAATACACCGGCAAAGTTTTTTTCATACAACAACAACATCAGTTCGATGTACGCTCCAATGAATCGCAGCCACCCAAAGCGATGCACTGGTTTTGGGATGTGGTTTACAAATCTTGGCCTATATATACCGAAGTACTGGTCGCCTCATTCTTAGTCAATGTTTTTGGCATCATGACGCCTTTATTCATTAAGAATATTTATGACCGAGTCGTCCCTAATAATGCTATTGAAACTTTATGGGCATTAGCGATTGGCATTACAATCGTATATGTTTTTGAATTCATTATGAAAGGATTACGGAGTTATTTCATCGACGTTGCCAGCAAACGCTCTGAAATTATTTTATCTGCAACCATATTTGAGCGCGTAATGGGCATCAAAATGGAGTCACGCCCAAACTCAATAGGAGTATTTGCAAGTAATTTTAACGAATTTGAATCCTTTAGAGATTTCTTAACCTCTGCTACGCTTACAGTACTAATCGATTTACCTTTTCTGGTTTTATTTTTGTTGGTGATCTGGATTATTGGCAATTACATGGTGTTTATTCCACTGATTGTGATACCCATTTCGATCTTAGCCGGATACTTGATTCATCGCCCAATGCATAAGATGACTCAAGACTTGTCACGCTACTCCGCTCAGAAAGGCGCAACACTCTATGAAGCATTAAGTAACTTAGAAACCATTAAAGGCAACGGCGCAGAAGGCCAATCCCAAAGAAAATGGGAACAAACCATCGGACAAATCAGCAATATTAGCTTAAAAACCCGATTTTATTCATCATTTGCGGTTAACTTTACGACCTTTATGCAAGAAATGACTTATGTAGCCACCACCGTCCTGGCCGTCTACATGATAAGTCAAAACGAATTAACCATCGGCGGCCTAACCGCATGCTCCATACTCATTCGTCGCGCTCTCGCCCCAATCGGCAAAATAGCTTCTTTACTGACACGCTACGATCAAGCTCGTCAAGCTCTCGATTCGTTGACCAATTTAATGAAACAGCCCGTTGAACGCGAAGAAAATAAGGAATATTTGCATCGTCCTACATTTACAGGCAACATTGAGTTTAAAAACGTCTCATTCAGTTACCCCGATCAACAGATTAAAGCTCTAGATAACATATCGTTTAAAATAAATGCGGGGGAACATGTCGCGTTTCTAGGTCGCATCGGTTCTGGCAAAACCAGTCTGGAAAGATTAATCATGGGGTTTTACCAAATTCAGGAAGGTTCAATCCTGATTGATGGCACAGATATTCGCCAAATAGACCCTTCAGACCTAAGACGGCAGATAGGTTACGTCCCACAAGATATTTCACTCATGTACGGCAGCATTAAGGACAACATTACCTTGGGCTCCCGTTATGCAGACGATTCAATGATTCTGCAAGCGGCTGAAATCGCTGGAGTGACTCACTTTACCGACAGGCATCCTGAAGGTTTTGATATGCCGGTTGGAGAAAGAGGTAGCCGACTTTCGGGAGGGCAACGCCAAAGTATCTCTGTTGCAAGATCGCTATTGCTATCCCCCCCCATCTATCTGATGGATGAACCCACAAACTCAATGGACAACAGCACCGAAGATGGCTTCAAACGTCGCCTTCAGGAACATATTACCGACAAAACCCTGCTGCTAGTGACCCATCGAACCTCATTACTCAGTTTGGTTGATCGCATTATAATTCTAGACAACGGAAGAATTGTTGCCGACGGTCCAAAAGATCAGGTGCTCACAGCATTGAAACAAGGCCAAATTAAAGTATCAGGATAGCGGTTATGTTAAATAAGTTCTTATCAATCAATACTCGCGCTAAAGAAGCATCAGAGGACAGTAATTATATTTCGGATGTCAATGCGGCTATTCTTTACAGTTCACCCATTCAAAGCCATTTAATACTGTGGCTGACCTTCGCCTTCGTAATCTCTAGCATTATCTGGGCTAGTTTTGCAACACTTGATGAAGTCACGCGTGGTTCCGGCAAAATTATTCCTTCGAATCGAATTCAAGTCATTCAGAATCTGGAGGGCGGTATCGTTTCGGAAATTCTCATCAAAGAAGGCGAAGTAGTCGAAAAAAATCAACCGCTGCTTCGGCTTGATGACGTGCGTTTTTCAGCATCATTCAAAGAAGGAAGCTTGAAGCGCGTTGAATTACTGGCGTCGATCGCCCGCTTAACCGCTTTGGTCAATAACACCCCTTTAAACATGCCTCAAGAGGTAGAAAAAAATCATCCCGATCTCGCGCAGCACGAACGCCAACTCTACAACTCCAAGCGAGAAGAGTTAAGTTCAATGATTGAAACTATTCAACAACAAGTCAAACAAAGAGAACAAGAACTCATCGAAATCGAGTCAAAACAGAAAAAACTCATTGAAAGCTATCAAATGCTCGACAAAGAAGTCAAAATGTCCGAACCCTTAGTCGCCTATGGCGCAATGTCGGAGGTGGAATTTTTACGTTTAAAACGTACCGCGAATGATTTACAAGGCGAACTCAGTGCGGCCAGATTATCGGTTCCCCGTCTACAAGCATCTTTATCTGAAACCAAAAACAAGATCAATGAACAACGCGCGCAATTTCGCGCAACGCTAGTGACCGAACTAAATACCGCCAAAGCAGACTCTGAACGCATGACCGAATCAATTCAGGCAGTTAAAGATCAAGTCAAAAGAACACTGATAGTTGCACCGATTAAGGGTACCGTAAAACAACTTAAAGTAACCACGATTGGCGGGGTCATTCAGCCAGGTATGGATATTGTCGAGATTGTCCCCTTCGAGGATAGATTGTTTGTCCAGGCCGAAATTCGTCCAGCGGATATTGCCTTCTTAAGCCCCGGGCAAAAAGCCATCGTTAAACTGACAGCCTATGATTTTTCGATATACGGCGGATTGGAGGCTAATCTTGATCAAATCAGCGCCGACACCATTGTCAATACCGAAGATGGCAAAAGTTATTACCAAATTCGCCTTAGTGCTACTAAAAATTACGTCGAAAAAGACGGTAAAAAACTGTACATTATTCCCGGCATGACCGCAGATGTTGACATCTTGACCAACAAAAAAACCGTATTGGATTATTTGCTAAAGCCGATACTTAAAACCAAAGCCAATGCAATGCATGAACGATAATTCAATGATCAGCCTCGTATGTCCATGATACATTTGATTTCAGATCAAGACGCCGTCATTGAAAAATGGCGGCCATTATTGGCTCTTGACCATTATATTGAGGTGTACCGTCAATACCCGACGACCATAGCGGATAACCCAAACATCAGCATTGTCCAAACAACGTTTATCGACAATAACACCTTGGACATTGCAAGCATCAAGCAATCTCCCTGCAGATTTCTAATCATTGGCGACCATTGGTCCGAAGAAAATCAAGTAGCCGTTTTGGTCGCAGGAGCCGCAGGTTATTGCGATTGTAACGAAGCGACCAGTGTGATATTGAAAGCGGTGGAAAGCATTTTACAGGGCGACATCTGGATGCAACGACATCTGATTACTAAAGTGATTGGTTCTTTAGTTCAACTCACCTCAATTCCCCCACCATCCAAACTTAACTCAGCCAAACTAACCTGCCTCTCATCCCGTGAACTCGACGTGGCCAGACTAATCCGCCAGGGAGTTTGCAATAAAGACATTGCCTCAAAATTATTCATCTCTGAGCGAACCGTTAAGGCACATTTGACCTCAATCTTTGCTAAACTAAATGTTACCAACCGTTTACACTTGGGCATCTTATTAAAAGAAGTCGATGAATGAACCCATTACTTAAAATATCCCACTAGCTTTTTTAAATCCCAATTCCAATCCTTGATCTATTCAAACTGTACATAAATACTGAATATTTTTGATTAGTTACAAATAAACTATATAATAAAATATATCATAGCTGATCTTAACTTATTACATAAGGTTGACACCATGGACTTTCAAAAATCATTATTGAATTGTTTGATGCTGAGTAGTATCTACATGACCACCACTCAGGCACAAACCCTCCAAGAAGCGATCCAAATTACGATTAATGAAAACCCTGAAATACAAGAAGCAAGATCGGTTCGTTTAGCTTTTGAGCAAGAAATCGACCAAGCCAAATCGAAATACCTACCGTCTGTGGATGTATCCGGTGCCTATGGCATGGAAGAAGCCAGAAATCCAGCAACCATTCAACGAGGCGATGGAACGAAACAGCTCATGCGAACCGAAAGCAAAGTTCAATTGAAACAAATGGTGTTTGACGGATTTATGACTCCTCACGAGGTGTCGCGTTTCACAGCTAAGACCGACGCCCAAGCCTATACAGTCTTTGGCCAATCCGAAATCATCGGCTTGCAAGCTACCCAAGCTTATATAAATGTTTTAAGAAGACAAGCTTTATACGACCTTGCTCAGAAAAACCTGGATGCCCATAAAGGCATGTATGAGCAAATCAAATTACGCACCGAGCGAGGTATCGGACGAAAATCCGACCTTGACCAAGCAACCGGACGTCTTGCTAGAGCCGAATCAAATCTGCAGGCCGAACAGGGTAATCTCAAAGACTCTCAAACCAACTATTTGCGTACCATTGGTATCACCCCAAACCAGTTAAAAGAACCACCGGTCCCAACTCAAGCATTACCCGAAAGCATGGAGGACGCAACCGACATTGCCCTATCCAGTCATCCCACCTTAAAAGCGGCTAATGCCGATATTGTAGAATCTCTAGCGCAACACAACACAGCCAGCGCACCGTTTTATCCTAACGTCAATATTGAAGTCAACTATGACAACAATAATAACCTAGGAGGGGTTGAAGGTAGGGTAAACGGCCTGCAAACCATGGCCAGAATTAATTACAACCTATTTAATGGTGGAAAAGATCGCGCTAGACGTAATCAAACTGCCTATGAAATGTATCAGGCTAAAAATATCCGTGATAATACCTATCGCCAAGTTGTCGAAAGTATTAGGCTTTCTTGGGTGGCTTATAAAACCCTCGGCAATCAGCTCAATTTTTTTAAAGCTCACATGGATGCGACCTTAAAGACGCTGGAAGCCTATAAAAAGCAATTCAATATCGGTCAAAGAACCTTGCTTGACTTACTCGATACCACTAACGAAGCTTATTTAGCGAGTGTTTCCTACACAGACGCTAAATATAACGAGCTAATTGCGCGTTATCGAATTCTGGCAGGAATGGGACGTTTGAATAAATATCTGGAAGTCTCTTTACCGGATGAAATCAAGCCGATTACACCAGATAGACAACCAGAGGTGGCGTTGATCACCGCCTCCAAAGATCTCGTTCAGGATAAAATCGAAGCAACTGCGCCAGAGAAAGCTATGGTGGCATTAGAAGACGAAAAGCCTGATACAGCCGCAACTCTCGCCGCACTTCCGGAAACGCAGATCACCCCGATACCAATGACACCCATCGCTAATCAACCAGCCGTTGGGTTAAATGAAAGCGATATCAAACAGCGTCTCAACGATTGGGCTGAAAGCTGGACGCAAGGCAATTTTGATAAGTATATTAATTTTTATAAAACCGACTATAAACCCGATATGACCACGACTCATGATGCGTGGGTAAAAATTCGCAAGAGTCGGGTGCAACCTCAAAAAGGCATCAGCGTCACCTTGAACGACATCAAAGTTACCGAGAAAGATTCTACGAATAATTTCATTACCACGACATTTAAACAGTCATATACCTCAAAAAATTACAAAGACACTTCGTCCAAGATTATTGTTTGGGAAAAAGTGAATGGTAACTGGTTAATTCAAGAAGAGTCTACCCAATAACCACCTCTATCCACACCACCTGGAATCAATTTACACTCCAGGTGGAGTTTCTCTCAAATTATTTTAAGCATTTAACACCCCCCAACTTATCCTCTTTTCACCCTGCCATCTCCTGCATGGTGCGGGCTTGCTTTTTGAGTGGTTAAACGGTTAGCGTAAAGCTACGTATTCTTGTGTAAACCATCGCAAAAACTCATACTTTGACTTCAGCCGCAAGACCATCAAATAATAACTACCGACCAAGATTTAAATAACGTTCGGGCGATTTGCCAGCCAATTAAGTTACACGATCTAAAAACAATATTAAACACTTTTGCCAAACAGCATCTTATTTAATAACTTTAAAATCGATATAAGTTTCATATCAATATTGCATATATTGACATTTATTACTATATGACCAAAACATGTATAGCGTTATGAGCTAGGTGCAGATAATAAATTTTACTAATGCTTCATCCATCAATCTTTGAAGGCAACTTCAAACTGACTATCGTGCCCGTAATCCTTTAAAAAAATTTGATTACGGGATAAATCATGCATACATCTTTAAGTACCCATCGCTTTAACTGATAAAATCATTTAGAATTTAAAGCTTATCGAAAAATAAAATAATTCATTGAATGACTGCTGATAAAGAGAACTTGACATCTAAGCATCTATATAAGAATATATTAATATAGTGATTAGCAAAAAGGAAAAATATCGGGGAACATCTCGATAAACGCACATTTAAAGGCTATCCGAATACTTGAGCAACCTCGCATTTGATGACAGCTTCCACGATGTGCAATCATAAAAACTGAAAGTGAGGCAATGAGTATGGCACGCATCATAGTATTAGGCGCAGGTATCGGCGGTGTTCCGATGGCGTATGAAATGAAAGAAACGGTAGGAAATGCACATCAAGTTACAGTAATTTCCGATTCCCCCACGTTCCATTTTGTGCCATCCAACCCATGGGTGCCGCCGAAGTGGCGTAAACCCGAAGATCTCAAAATTGAACTCGCGCCGGTCATGGCGAAAAAAGGCATCGAATTCATTCAAAAAGCCGCGACCCGCGTCGACCCAGAAAATAGCCGAATAGAACTTGCCGATGGTTCGGTTGAAGCTTACGACTACTTGATTATCGCGACCGGCCCTCGCTTGGCTTTTGATGAAGTTCCAGGTCTAGGTCCCGATGGTCATACATCCTCTGTCTGTCACGTCGACCATGCCGCAGTCGCCGCGCAAGATTGGGAAAAATTTATGGCCGATCCAGGCCCGATCATAATTGGTGCCGTCCAAGGCGCATCATGTTTCGGCCCGGCTTACGAATATCTAATGATTCTTGAAACCGAACTCCGTAAACGCCAAATCCGTGATCGTGTTCCGATGACCTTCGTAACTTCCGAACCCTATATCGGTCATTTAGGACTCGGCGGCGTCGGCGACACTAAAGGCATGCTGGAAAGCGCACTACGCGACAAAACGATCAAATGGGTCACCAACGCCAAAGTCGATAAAATCGAAGCCGGCATGATGTATGTCACCGAAGTTGATGAAGACGGCAAAGAAAAGAAAAAACACGAACTGCCATTTAAACACTCGATGATGTTGCCCGCCTTTACAGGTGTTGATGCAGTTCGCCACTGTGGTGCCGAAGGTTTAATCAATCCGCGTGGCTTTGTCAAAGTTGACGAATATCAACGCAATCAGACCTTCAAAAATATTTACTCAGTCGGCGTTTGCATCGCGCTTCCGCCGATTGAAGCGACCCCGGTACCGGTCGGCACCCCTAAAACCGGTTACATGATTGAATCAATGGTCACCGCTACAGCACATAATATCGCCGATCAACTCGCAGGCCACGAACCCACACACAAAGCAACCCTGAATGCGCTTTGTCTGGCGGACTTCGGTGACTCAGGCGTTGCCTTCCTCGCCAAACCGCAAATTCCACCGCGTAATACCACTTGGTCTGCTGAGGGTAAATGGGTACATTGGGCGAAAATCGGCTTTGAACAATATTTCATGCGTAAAATTCGCAAAGGCATCAGCGAACCGTTTTACGAGCGTTTGATGCTGAAGTTATTGGGCGTTGTCAGACTCAAGGGAAAATAATATGACTATTGATCGCATCGTTTTCGCCGTAGCCGGCAGCTTCATATTGATCAGTCTGTTGTTGGCGCATTATCATTCGCCCAACTGGCTATGGTTTACCACCTTTGTTGGCGCCAATTTATTTCAGTCGGCATTTACCGGCTTTTGTCCATTGGCCATCATTCTGAAGAAATTGGGTTTTAAACCCGGCTGCGCGTTTTAAACTTCAGGGAGTAACGTCATTCGGCTATACTCCCTGGCTTCTCAGAGGTGGTTTTATGTACTTGCTCCGCATTATCTGTGTGACCCTTATCCCTTTCGCTGCGTTTGCTGCAAGCGAATCGCGCCTGAATGATGTGGCGGAACGCGGCAGGCATGTGATGCCATTCGATCTAGAAGCAACCACCCATATTTTTACAAAAACCCCGACTGGCGGCATCCAGCAGGTACGCGTCAAGAAACCCGACAACAGCCACCAAATCAAACTAATTCGCAGTCATTTGCAAAAAATCGCCGCCGAATTTCGACAAGGCGATTTCAGCAATCCGGCTAAAATTCATGGTGACGATATGCCGGGCTTACAAGTGCTTAGCCAAGCCCAACCGGGACAACTCACTATTAATTATAAGGATTTAAACGATGGTGCTGAGCTTGATTATATTACTCAAAATCCTGAACTACAGAAGGCGGTCCATGACTTGTTCGACGCCCAATTAAGCGATCATGCGCGTCATGCGCAACAGGGACCCTCCATGCATGAACTGCATCATCCTCAATGAGTTTTAAGCATCCCATGATGAACCATTCAACACCCATCCTCGCCTTACTAGCATTTTCGCTCAGCGCAACAACAGCATCGACCCATGCTGATAGCAATGCGCCCGATGCGCACCCAACTGTTGTAAATGCTAAACCCTATAGCCTACAGCAAGCCATTGCCGTTGCTTTAGAACAAAACCCTAATATCCAGATGACGCATGAGCGCATTCACCAAGCAGAAGCCCAACTCGGTATCGCCAAATCGGCGTTTTATCCGCAAGTGAATACCCGCCTATCCTACGAATACAGCGACAATCCGTCCAGGGCATTCGGGATGATCATTTCGCAACGTCGCTTGAATATGAACACGATGGATTTTAATCATCCGGGTGGTGTCAGCAATTACCGCCCCGAAGTCACTGCCACTATGTCGCTGTTTAATGGCGGGCAGGATGCTGCAATGAAAAAGGCTGCGGAACTCGGCGTTACCAGCGCCGCCTTGCAAGAATCAGCCATGCGTAATCAACTGATCGAAGCGGTCACCTCCGCTTACTATGGCATTCTAGCTGCCGAAGAAGCGCACAAAGTCGCCGAACGCGCGATTGAGGCGGTCACCGGAGAATTAAAACAAAGCCAGATTCGTTATGATGCCGGCACCTTGCTTAAATCCGACCTGTTGTCCTTAAAAACTCAACTCGCCGAAGCACAGGATGCCGAAATTCAAACCCAAAATGCGATCGAACTGGCTAGAACCAGCCTCAAAACCCTGTTAGGCCTCGATTTGCAAGAAGAACTCAAAATCGTTGAAGCTAGTGTTAGCGCCTTACCGGCAACAGTCGCGCCGATCACCACGCTAATCGATCAAGCACTGCAACAGCGTCCAGAAATGCAGGCGGCTGCATTGAAAGTATCGATTGCCGAACAACAGCTCAAGGCCGCGCAAGGCGCATATTTACCGAAAGCAAACGCCTATGTCGGTTACGGCTCAGACAGCCAGAATCTCGCCTATTCTACCAGTCGCGACAACGTCACGGTCGGCGTTGCGGTCGAAGTTAACGTTTTTGCAGGCTTTGCTCACAGTGAGCAAATTAACAAAGCACAGAGTCAATTCAATGAAGCACAATTGGCCGTTAAGCAAATTCAGCTCGAAATCGAAAATCAGGTCAAATCGGCGCAACTACAATTAAGCAGCGCCATGGCTCGACTCAATGTGACGACCAGCGCGGTTGCCCAGGCCGAAGAAGCTTTGCGCCTAGTTAATGAACAACGCCAAGCAGGCACTGAAACCGTCACGCGCTACCTGACCACTGAAGCCGCCCGTGACCAAGCGCACTCCCGCGTAATTGCGGCGCGCTATGATGCCTTACAGGCGGAAGCCCAACTCAACCAAGCCTTAGGCGCCTGGAAGTAGAGAATAACCATGCATACAGATCAACACACCAGTCCATTTAAGAGCCTGCTCGGTATCAGCGCCGTTGCCCTGTTATTAATCGTCATTTTATATAGCCTCGGCTTTATTGGCGGCGAAGCAAAAATTGTTCCGGGCCTTACGCCAACCGCACCTAAAAATGTACCGGCCAATGCCGAACTGATCAAAGTCGGCAAACAAACCGTCGATGCCAAACAGAGCTGGCCCGGCACGGTCCAATCGCGCACCCTGACCCGCATCGCGCCGAAATTACCCGGTCGCATTCTAAGCATCAAGTTCAACAGCGGTGATAAGGTCACTAAAGGCGCGCTTATCGCGCAACTCGACCCGCGCGAAATCGACGCCAGTGTAAACGAAGCGAACTCAGCCCTTAACGCTGCTAGGGCAGTAGCTGCCCAGGCCCAAGCTGATGCTCAGCGCAGTCAGGAATTATTCACCAAGGAAGCGACCACCAAAGCCAGCCATGACGCGGTCGTTGCACGCGCCAAAACGACTCAGGCCGAAGTCGCGCGCGCAGCCAATCATATCGAACAGATTCGCGTCAGTCTCGGCGAAAATACCCTTTACGCACCATTCGATGGCATCGTCGCCGAACGTCTCATGGAACCCGGCGACATGGCAATGCCGGGCAAACCGATTATTACCCTGCTCAAACCTGATGACTTGCGCGTCGAAGCCAACCTACCGAGCGCCTGTATGCGCGGCATCCAATCTGGCATGACAGTGAAGGTTCGTATTGATGCCTTAAATCAGACACTCAGTGCAAAGGTCGATGAAATCAGTCCCGAAGTTAATCCACAAACAGGCCTGCAACTCGTCAAGGCTGCTCTGCCACCGACCGCTAATTTACGTTCCGGCCAGTTTGCTTGGCTCGAACAAAATTGTGTCGAACAACAAACCGAACTGATGATTCCGGTCGAAGCGGTCCTGCATTTCGGGCAACTTGAAGCGGTAAAAGTCGTTGATAATAAAATTGTTTATACGCGCCATATACGCACCGGCAAACCACAAGGAAATCAAATCAGCGTCGTTTCAGGCTTACGTGAAGGCGAAACCATTATCCGCAATAGCGAAATACTCCAGGGGGCGCAGTAACCATGAAGCAAACACCCACCTCGGAAATTGACGCCAACGATACGTCCAAAGACAGCTGGACGGTCAGCATCGTTCGACTATTCACGACTTCACAACTGTCGTTACTATTTCTGATTATTTCAATATTGGCGGGTGCTGCCGCGCTGGTTTTGACACCACGGGAGGAAGACCCGCAAATTATCGTGCCGGTGATGGATATTTTTGTCGAATACCCAGGTGCTGGCAGCGAAGAAGTCGAAAAGCTGGTGACCACGCCGCTCGAAGTTTTATTAAAACAAATCGACGGCGTTGAGTATGTCTATTCATCCTCAAGCCCAGGACAGGCAATGGTTACGGTGCGCTATTTTGTCGGCGAGGACCGCGAAAACAGCGTGATCAAGACCCGCGATAAATTACTCTCGAATCTCGACATTATTCCACCGGGCGTCACTCGCTGGATCGTTAAGCCCGTTGAAATCGACGATGTACCGATTGTTACTTTAACCTTATCGCCGCAACACCCAAGCTATGACTCGATGGCGCTTAGACGCATTGCCGATGAACTGATCGAAAGACTTCGAAGCGCTCCCGACGTAGGTAAAAGCTGGGTAGTCGGCGCGGCTCGGCGGCAAATTTCGGTCTATCCGGACCCAGTCAAAATGGCGGCCCACAATACCAGTCTGCTTGAACTCAAAGGCGTTCTGCTGAATAGCAACACCGCCAACCAAGCAGGCAACTTCGAGCAAGCTGATCGGGAAATTCTGCTCGAAGCCAGCGCTTTTTTTCAATCGGCTGAAGAAGTTGGTAATGCAGTCATTAAGAGTATTGACGGCCATCTGGTCTATCTAAAAGATGTCGCCGACGTCAAAGACGGCCCGGAAGATACCGCCCACTACACCCGCATCGGTTTTGGTCCGGCGGTCGAACAAATGCGTCAGGTGGGTAAAGCCGTCGGCGAATTGCCCAAAACGGGTCAAGAACGCGAGATGGTCACGCTGGCGATCGCCAAGCGCAAGGGGAGCAATGCAGTCAGCGTCGCCGAAGGTGTCCTGCAAATGACTGAAACATTGCGTGGCACGCTGATTCCTGACGATGTACTGATCACGATTACCCGCAATTACGGCGAAACCGCCGATCACAAGGTCAACGAACTGGTCAAACATCTTGGCATCGCAGTGTTGACGATTATCGTGCTGCTGGCGTTGAGTCTAGGCTTTAAGGAATCCTTGATTGTCTCGATTGCGGTACCGATGACCTTCGCGGTCACCCTGCTGCTCGATTACATTTTTGGCTACACAATCAACCGCGTAACGCTGTTTGCGATGATTCTGGCCTTAGGACTTCTGGTCGATGACCCGATTGTCGATGTCGAAAACATTCACCGTCACTACAAATTGCGTAAAGAACCGCCGTTACGCGCCTTGCTGACTGCGGTCGATGAAGTTCGGCCACCGACGATACTTGCGACCTTCGCCGTCATTCTGTCGTTTATTCCGATGCTCTACATCACCGGCATGATGGGCCCCTACATGGCGCCGATGGCTTTCAACGTGCCAATTGCGATGTTGTTGTCGCTGCTGATCGCGTTCACGGTAACGCCATGGGCCAGTTACCGCATGCTGAAAGGTGATTACGGTAAGGATCATGGTGCGCCGTTCGAACTCAAAAATAGTTTTAGTTACCGGATTTATCACGCAACGCTTGCGCCCCTGATCGCAACACGCGCGCGCTCAGGCTGGTTCTTGGCTGTCGTGGTTGTAGCCTTCGTCGGTGCAACGCTGTTGGCAGTAACGCGCGCGGTGCCGTTAAAGCTCCTACCCTTTGACAATAAAAACGAATTGCAATTGGTCATCGACATGCCCAAAGGTTCGACGCTCGAACAGACTGATGCGGTCGCGGGCGCCTTAGGCCGCTATCTCGCCACCGTCAACGAAGTGACCGATTATCAAAGCTATGTCGGCCTTGCCGCGCCGATGGATTTCAACGGCATGGTCAGACATTATTATTTGCGCCAGAATAGCCACGTCGGCGAAATTCGCCTGAATTTGGTTGCAAAAGATTTGCGCGAATATCCCTCACACGAAATCGCCTTACGGATTCGCCCGGATATCGAACGCATCGCCAAAGAAAATCAGGCCAACGTCAAGATCGTCGAACTACCGCCCGGCCCGCCGGTCTTGTCGACCGTGGTCGCGGAAGTTTATGGCCCGGCTAATGCGTCCTACGGAGAAATCACCCGCGTCGCCAAACAAGTCAGACAAGCTTTTACTCAAATTGAAGGTGTCGTCGATATTGATGATCTGGTCGAGGCCGATCATGAACGCCTGCAATTTCGCTTAAACCGAGAAAAAGCCGCACTAAAAGGCATTAGCGCCGAACAAGTCAGCCAAACGCTGACCATGGCCTTACAAGGCAGCGCAACCGGCATCGTCCATATCGTCACCGAACGCAAACCGCTCGAAATCTTTATGCAATTGCCGCGTAGCGTGCGCAGTTCTGCTCCGGATTTATTGGCCTTACGTATCAAAAACGACCAAGGTCAGTTAATTGCGCTCAGCGAAATCGGCCAGATCGTCAACACCAGTGGCGAAATCACGATTTACCATAAAAATTTGCAACGCTTGTCCTACGTCACCGCCGAAATGGCCGGCCGCAGCCCGGTCGAAGCAATTTTAGATTTGTTCGACTACTTCGACGCCAAACCCTTGCCAAACGGTTTCAGCTATGAAATGGCCGGTGAGGGTGAATGGAAAATTACCGTCGACGTGTTTCGTGATTTAGGGCTTGCCTTTGCGGCGGCGATGGTGATGATCTATGTACTACTGGTCGGTCAGACCGGTTCACTCGGCATTCCATTGGTGATGATGATTGCAATTCCATTGACGGTGATCGGTATCATGCCGGGCTTCTGGTTGCTCAACCTATTCACGGAACCGGTCGCAGGCTTCGCGACCCCGATCTATTTCACCGCCACGGCGATGATCGGCATGATTGCCTTGGCGGGAATTGTGGTTAGAAACTCGATCATCCTGATTGATTTTATCGAGCGCACTTATCAACGCGATGAAGAAACAACCCTAACTGAAGCCCTGATTGAAGCCGGTGCGACACGTTTGACACCCATCTTCCTGACCGCTGCTGCAGCGGTATTCGGCTCGGCGATTATTGTCTTGGACCCGATTTTTTCAGGCCTCGCCTGGAGCTTTATCTTTGGCATCCTGGCCTCGACGCTGTTTTCGCTGGTGGTGATTCCGGTGGTGTATTTTTTGATCAAGGATGGAAAGAGCAAAGTTATCACTATGGACTGAATGACTCAAATGACCACTCACTCACAAGATCTGCTTGGGTGGGGCAGAATAAAATCTAGCCGGTTAGCCGGCTATTAGTTTTTTGGCTTGCATGAAAGTTAAGACATCTTCATTGTCAACTTGGTCATAAATTTCTTCAACAAGCAGCGTCAACCCTAACGAGTAAAACGCAATCTCATCGCCTAAATAATAGTATGAGGATCGCCAATCGTCCTTTCGGGTCATTATCGTAATCATGCATTGATCTTGCTCAATCAACACATATTCTTCCAAGCTTGGAATATTTTGATAGCGGAGTCTTTTATAAGTATGATCCAGTTTGCTGGTTGACTTTGAGATGACTTCGACAATCAAGACCGGAGCGGTTTTATAGACTTTGCTTTCATTATCCTGAGTGCAAACCACCATCACATCAGGATAAAAGAAATCCTGACCCACTTTTAGTTTGACATCGGCCATAAATGGCTGACAAGAAGAACCTTTTAACTTCCCCCTTAATTCACTCGCAATGTTTAACGAAATAACATTATGGTTAATGCTGGCACCCGTCATAGCGAATAACTCGCCATCAATCAGCTCATGTTTGGTGTCAGATGACAATTCAAAGTTTAAATAGTCATCGACATTCATTTTTGGATTTTTATGTTGATATTGTAAGCTCATGGCTTTTTTCTTTTGTTTTAAAAGGCAATTCTATTTATTTTACGATAAAGATTAGCAGAGCAGAATCAGCTTTTTCGTATTTTGCCGTTCTACTTCATCCGACGGAACCGCTATTGCTTTCCGCCTTACGGGTAATTTACTCGCAACGATTTGTATCAGACGACCGTGCAACTTACCGGGGCACAGATTCAGGTTTTAATGATTGGTACACATAGCGTACCCTACGGTTTTTTTTACAAGTTAATTCTCATTCCTAAACGTTTTAGATTCGCTACGAAGCATTTATAGCCAAGCTTATGCCGTTCCGAGTAAATAATATATTCAAATTTGAATATATACTATTCCAAATTAAATCGGCTGGCTGTCGCCTTATTACTTGAACCTCTTGCTGATTGAATCACACAGGGCCGCACGGGACCGCGAAGAAGATACCGGAATAAACGAGCGCCAGTTACAAATTTCGGATATCAATGACGGCTATGAACGTCTTGTAACGACGCGCTCGCGATTTATACACTGGTATAAACGCTTGGAACGCGATTTAAGCGCGCCCGATTTCAGTTTTGCCTGTGCAGTGCTCACAGCATTAGCAAAATCAGAACCCGGCCTGACGCTGAAACAATTACTCAGCCGCTTGCAACGCCTCGAAAGCGATCCTAGCAACGCGAATTAACATTAGACCGGCTGCTATTAAAATTGCAGGAAGATGGTTATGTAGGTCAAACCGATACGCGTTGGCAGTTTGTATCCTTTTTATTACGCGACTATTGGAAACGCAATCATGCCGGATAATTCTGCAACGTCACTCAGCACGACTGTCAAATACAATCCGCATCTTTGGGGGAAGGACCAATTACGCGCTATATTTGTCCTGCGCACCCGTGAACTTGATGAAGTGATCGCACGGATTCGCGCAACCGAGACAAACAAAGTACCCCAGCACCTGTTAATCACCGGAACACGCGGAATGGGCAAAAGCACGTTATTAAACCGCATTGCTTTGGCGATTGCTGATGATATGGAATTGTCTGCACAATGGTTAGCTCTCCTGCTACCCGAGGAGCAATATACGGTCGCAAGCCTTACCGAACTTTGGCTCAATGTGCTAGGGGTTTTCGCAGATACCCTAGAGCATGAGGGCGTTTCATTTCAGGCCTTAAATCAACTCAGTTTCGATGTTGCTAACATAAAAACCTTAGCTGCAAATGAGCAAGAGGCCGCCGCATTAAATCTTTTAACCCATTGGATCAAGCAATCAGGGCGACGACTGGTGTTATGTATCGACAGTACCGACCAATTGTTTGCCAGCTTAAATCAAGATGCAACGAAAGCTGCTAAACACAGCACCGGCAGCACTCAGCTTTGGCGCTTGCGGAAAACCTTGTCGCACTGCCCAGATCTGTTTTGGATCGGCGCCAGTTACCAGAGCTTGGAAAGTACACAGCAATATAGTGACGCCTTTCATGATTTTTTTGAAGTGCTGGAACTGCGCGCACTCACCTTGGATGAAATGCGTCAGACCATGCTGGCCTTGGCGCAAACGTTTGGCATCGCGAATGCGCAAGGCCAAGCTGTGGCGGAGCAAATGGCGCGAAATATGGACGCGCGGCCCGAACGCCTGAAGACGCTGCGCATGATGACCGGTGGCAACCCACGTACCACAACCATTCTTTATGAATTATTCGCGGCGAGTGGACAGGAGGATTTACAGAACGATTTAAAAGCTTTACTCGACCTGATGACTCCTTTGTACAAAGCCCGCATGGAGCAGCTCGCCGAACAACCGCGTAAAATTTTAGCCCATATCATGGAATATTGGGCGCCGATTGCGTTGGGCGAATTGGCGCAAATCTCGAATATTCCGAATACCACCTTAAGCGGGCAATTAAAACGCCTGGAGCTTGACGGCTTTATCGAAAAGGTAAAACTCCCTGGTACGAGCCGAAGCGGTTATCAAACCTCTGAACGTTTATTCAACATCTGGTACTTAATGCGCTACACCCCGCGCTGGATCAGGCAAAAGCTCACTTGGCTGGTCGAGTTCATGCGGCTATGGTATAGCACCGAGGAATTACGCGGCCTAGCCAGTACCCGCTCGCAAGCTCATAGCTATGGAGGCCTACGAGATGGCAAGCATCTGGAGCTATCCATCGCCTACGCGGCAGCCCTACCGGATAACTGCCGCGAACGCTATCCCGAAGCTGAAGAAGCATATTGCCAAGCCGAACAGCTTGATCCATTCCACCCTTATCCTGTTCTGAATCGTGCGCGTTTAGCGGCACAACGCGGGCAATTTGATTTAGCAAATGAGCTATACCGGAGCGCAGCAAAATTAGCCGCAGATCAAGCATCCGAAAATAATGATATTGATTTCCAGGCTTCCTTACTCCAAGCCCATTTATTCCTCAATAATCGCGATGCCGCACGCTTAGCTTTGGAAAACCTAGCACAAGCAGCGAGCACTGGTGACGATTGGGCGTGGTCCAAACTTCGCGAGCAGGCCTATGAGCTACAGGCGATTAAGCTGGGTTTAGCCTTTAGCGAATTGATTGCCGAATCGCACTATGCGGATTTTCTGCTGCCGCTAAGTCTGGCTTTACGGGCCGCTAATCAAGTACCCGAGGCGCTGGACGGTGTCGCGGCTGAAATTAAAAATATGGCGGAACAAGTGTTGGCCGAAATAACCGCCAATAACAAAGGAAACTAACCTAACGAAAGGTGAGTCACACTACCTAACAATAAACGGCGAGAGAATCAATAAGCCAATTGCTCAAGACTGATGCCCAAAGCTGCAGCCGCTTTTTCCAGTGTGGATTTTCTCGGACGTTTGGCAGACTCGATCTGGGCATAACCAGCCTGGGTAATCCCCATTCGATCAGCCATTTCTGCCTGAGTTAACATCAAATATTCTCGCCAAGCTTGCAGCATCGATTGACCATCAACGGCTTTTCCTACCACTGCGTTCGGAATCATACCGGGTGGAATAGCACCAGGCAGTTGTATAAAATCGGCATAAGGCATGACCACGAAAGCGGGTTTACCATCCGCGCCGGTAATAGTTTGGTAATTAGTAAGTGCTTTCATCGCGTTTTTTAACCTCTTCGATACTGACAATATGAACATCGCCGTTAAACTCAAAAAACACTCGATAATTGCTAACTCGCAAGCGATAGCTGTAAGCATGGTTAGTCATTGCGCAGACTTGGGCAATTTCAACAACTTTTTAACGGCTTTAGGTTTCCAGTTAATTGCATTCATAAATACCAGTATAAGTATTTTATAAGTATTGTAAAGCACAACTCATTTGAAAATCCACAATCCATAGATCTTAAAGCAAACGTCCCTACACACCAATAAACGGCGTGTGATCGATAAAATCCACCCAAACATCCATGCGATTCAACACACAACCGGAACCGAATTGGTGAAAAACCGGGACATCCGCTGCATCGCGGCCATAGGCGATCACCACTCGCCCCCCGCGTAACTCGGACTGAGTGGGATCGAAGGTATACCAACGATGACCGACATAAACTTCGAACCAAGCATGCAAGTCCATTGGTTGCAAGCCGTAGAAATAACCGACAACCAAGCGAGCCGGAATGCTGATGCTCCGACATAAGGCAATCGCCAGTTGCGCAAGGTCTCGGCAGACACCATAACCGCGCTGATGTACTTCTATCGCCGAAACCGGATAATCACTTGATCCCGGCAAATATTGTATGTTGCTATTCACCCAATCGTTAATTTTGCAGACCTGATCGTAACCCGGAAGGACATCATAAGTTAGCTCTCTGGCTAAATCTCCCAAACGATCCGATTCGCAATATCGACTCGGTAGTAGAAAATGTAAGACATCGTCCGGTAAATGCTGAATCTCTACAAAATCCGCCCCTGGCGCAATCGCAAGCATATCCGACACTAAAACTTCGGATGAGGTATGGATCATTAAGTTACCGACATTGGCGACAATACGCTGACAGGCATTCCCGAAGCAGTCGATACTTTCAGGCATTGGTATGGTGGGCTTGATCGTATACACTTCTTTGTTAATAGACTGCAACCGGCCTCTTCTAAAAGGGCGCAGCATGAGTATCAGCGCTGTGGGCTCCAGTATTTGGAAACGCAGATTACAACTGACGCGCAATTTCATCAGAATAAGTCTCGATGTTGAGCCGAACTAAACCCCGACCGAGGCAATTTCCTGATAGGCATGATTCAGCCAGATTTTTACGCGCTGTCGCTCAAGCAAGCCTAAACCGTTCAATGCCGAAGCATCCTTGTTTTTTGCCGCCCAAAAGCTATAGCTATGACTGTCGATCTTGGTCATCACCGGTGGATGCAGTCGTTTTAACTTAATTATCTTGGCATTCAAATCTAAAGCCCTATCCTTGACGCCTGAAAATTCGAGAATCGAAAAGTTATCATCTCGAATCTGATTTTGCACCAACACATAGTTCAACTTGGCCCCATACTGATC
This sequence comes from Methylococcaceae bacterium, assembly GCA_947505105.1. Lineage (GTDB taxonomy): Bacteria > Pseudomonadota > Gammaproteobacteria > Methylococcales > Methylomonadaceae > SXIZ01. The sequence continues at coordinate 22,705 of CANNKG010000027.1, forward strand.
GAGCAACTTGCCGAGCAAATCCACGCAGTCCTTACCTGAATCCATTACATTCCAGTAACACAGCGTAAGTCCTAACTCTTCAGCCAACTCAATTACCCCGGATTCCTCAATCCAGGTTGCTAACGGATAATGCGTTTGCGCGGCCAAATCAACCAAAATGCGCTGTTCAGGATTGGCGGTCGCCGTTTCGATAATCGCATCAAGACTTTGGTAATCGTCAATGACGGTCGGAGAGGCATAATCGGTATAAAAACGCAGCAGCGAACCGTGAGATCTATCGGTATCAAAGCCGATAAACGGTAGTTCGTGATCAATCATATATTGAGCTAACAAGCGCGCCACTACTGATTTGCCAACCCCGCCTTTTTCACCACCGATAAGATGAATTGTTGTCATATAACCTCCGTAAATTCCAAAGTATTAAAAATAAATAAAAACCGTTAATCCAAGCGCAACACATCTACCGAGACCGACAGTGTATGCTGCCCGCCACCAAATGCGATCCCTTTAAGCGGCGTTACATCGGCATAGTCACGCCCCCAAGCCAAGGTAATATGTTGATCGAGCGGCACCGAATTATTGGTTGGATCAAAATCCAGCCAACCAACACCCGGTACATATACCGAAAACCAAGCATGTGAAGCATCGGCACCGACTAAACGAGTTTTACCAGGCTCTGGCAAGGTTTCGATATAACCGCTGATATAACGCGCTGCAATGCCATAAGCACGTAAACAGCCAATAGCCAGATGTGCAAAATCCTGACACACGCCACGCCGAAACTGCAGCACGTCAGATAAGGGCGTCGCGATCGTCGTAAAACTCGGGTCGTAGGTAAAATCTTTATGAATTCGGTTCATCAATTCGTGCACAACTTCGACTAACGGTCGATTGGGTAAAAATGAACTTTGCGCATAGTGAGCCAATTCAGGACTAATACTCACCATCGGAGAATCAAGCAGATATTGCTTGGCTTCAATGACGTCTTGAGCGTATTGCGGCTGAATCTGCCCCGGAATTTCCTGTAATAAATTGCGTACCAGCTCCCAGGGAAGTGACTGTGTGAACGAGTCAAGTTTTGGGTAGAGCGTTACATCGTTGATTGCAGTGACGGTCAACTGAGTATGCTGTTGCTGAATCGAAAAATAGGCCAGATGGTTGCCGAAAAAATCGAAGCGTTCGTTAAAAGTCGTAGGCTGTGGATAAATATCGAAACGCGTTTGATGACAATGCTGCCGCCAGAAATTACGTGGTCTTAAGCGCGCCTCGTTCTGACAAAGTCCAACCGATTGACTGTATTGATACTGTGTAGTATGCGTAATACGATATCTCACAGCTCATCCTCCTGAACATTCGGGATCATCAGTTGTGAAGTTTGCGAGTGACTAAAATAGGCTTCTGCGATCACTTCTGAAATCTGCCACAAAGTCGCCGCTGAATTCGACAGAATGCGTTCAAGCTCGGTATAAATACCCGCACTATCATCAATCTGCGTTAATTCAAACACATCACACAAACGCAAATCAGTGTAGACTTTCAAAATCAACCGTTCTTCCTGACTCAAATGGCTGTTATTCTGCGTCCGTGGTAACGCGCCGATATGCGTGGATAATTGTTGTAACTGATACACTAGCGAACGGGGATGCGTTTCATCGAGCAGCAATAACTCCAGCAACAACGGCAACTGGATAAAAGATCGATACCGACGTTGATAGATCGTCAAGCTATCGGTAGAAACCAGCACGGCTTCGAGCATTTGATTTTGTAAAGCGTCTTCATGGTGCAGCGCAATAGTTGAACGTAATAGGGCAATCAAAGCCAAGGCGCGCTCTAAACGACGGCCGCTATCGAGAATCAACCAGGCCGCCTCGCGCGTCATGCTTTCACCAGTTAAACCGGTAAACGCGACGATGCCGGTAATTAAATCATCCAGATGATTTTGCAGTTGTTCGACATTTAACTGATGATTGAAAAAGCGCTGTTGCCAACGGCGTTGAATATTGTCGATACTGCGCCAAGTGTCCTGAGACCACAGATCGCGAATATTAAACGCGGCCTGGACGAAGGCATTGATATTAGACGACAGTGAGCCGATTCGTTGCGCGTCCTTCGCCAATGACAGCAATTCGGGATCAGGCAGTTTCAAAAGCTGCTCGCCTTTGATAAATCCCGGATAGGTGCCGGTGACTTGCGTAAGTGCCCGCAATAATACATGTAAACACGCCTTATCGATCGGGTCTTTGAACTCAAGACTTTCGCGTAACTTGAGCAATACGGTCCGAAACAACCGCGCCGAGGCTTCAATGCGCTCCAGATGCCGCCCGACCCAGAATAGATTATCCGCCGCTCGACTGGTTAAGGGTTCTGAAACCGGGTTAATCAGCTGGTTACGCGTCGGCTGGGTCCATAAACTGACCGGCTTATCGGGTTCAGACGCCAGCACCCAGGTATCTTTACTGATGCCGCCGGCCTGATTGGACACTATAAAATTATCTTTCTGGCGCGCAACCCGCGTGAGTCCACCCGGCATCACCACATAGTCTTCACCGCTGGCGACCACAAAATTACGCAGAATCGCATTGCGCGGTTCAATATGCTGATCGATAAACGCCGGCAAAGTCGAAAAGTTGACCTGTTCCTGACCGATAAATAAATAAGGCTTGGCAAGAATACGCTGCCGAAGCCGCTCTTTTTCCTGGCTGCTCAACGCGCCACCGAACACCGCATAATTACCGAAACTGCGATTGATCGGTTTGATCACCAGGCTATCTAGATTTTGCAGCACAAAGTCACGTTCACGCCTCTGCCCGCACCACCAAGTTGCGACCGATGATAATTTAAGTTCCTGATTCAGAAAGTAGCGCGCCAGTCGCGGTAGAAACGCCAGCAAACCCGGATTTTCGAGAATACTGCTGCCCAGGGGATTTGCAATTGCAACATTGCCGCGTCGATACACATCCAGTAATCCCGCGACGCCTAATTGCGAACCGCTCTTTAATTCCAACGGATCGCAAAACGTGTCATCGACGCGGCGCAAAATAACATCGACCAGTTGCAGTCCGGCCAGGGATTTTAACCAGACATGACCGTCACGCACGGTTAAATCACCGCCCTGCACCAGCGTAAAACCCAAATAGGCGGCCAGATAGGCGTGTTCGAAATAAGTTTCATTCAAAGGACCGGGCGTCAGTACCACAATGCGCGGGTCGTCCTTATTATGCGGCGCAATGTCGGCCAAGCCTTTACGCAAGGCTTTAAAGAAACCCGACAAGCGATGCACTTGGGTCTCACGAAAAATATCCGGCAAGACGCGCGTCATCACGGTACGGTTTTCGAGCGCATAACCTGAACCTGAAGGCGCCTGAGTGCGATCATCAAGCACCCACATCCGGCCATTCGGGCCGCGCGCCAGGTTTGCCGAGTATATAATTAATTGATGGGCTTGATTTTGCAGAGCATCGACGCAAGGATGCAAAAAACCCTCATGCCCAAAAATCAACTCAACAGGCAATAAGCCTTTTTTAAGCAACTGTTGTTTGCCATAAAGATCTTTGAAGATCAGATCAAGCAACTCAGCGCGCTGTTTAAGGCCTGTCTCGATCACGCTCCACTCGTCACTACTGACCAGCATAGGAATCGGATCAAGCCGCCAAGGTCTGGTCAAATTCTGCGAATCACCATAGACATTGTAGGTAACGCCATTTTCGCGCAACAGTCGTTGAGCTTCGCGGCGACGCAGTTCCAATTTATCCCTGCCCATCGAGTCAAGTGCCGCCATAAAACGCTCCCAGTGCGGCAGCACTTTATTTTCGGCAGCATACATCTCATCGTAAATACCCAACTCGGTCAGATAAAACTGAGTACCGATATCTGACCCCGAATTGTTACTACTCTGCATCATCCGTCCTTAACTCGTTTATCATCAATAAACTATGACTTAGCCCGATGTCTTAAATCCAAAGTAAACGGATACTCCCGGCTTAATTCCTCTACCGGCGGCGCCATCGCTCTCGGCGGCTGATTATTCACCGCAAAATTATTGAGAAACGGCTCATCGAGAGACGCAACCTGAGTAGACGCCATCGGTGGCCGAATAATCACCCCTGGCGTATGGCCATAATCCCAGAATCTCGAGATCCGCCGCGTTTCCGCCGCAAAATCATTGACCGGAAAATCGTCATAGCTGCGACCACCCGGATGCGCCACAAAATAAGTGCAACCACCCACTGATCGGCCATTCCAGGTATCAATCACATCGAATACCAACGGCGTATGCGGAGCGATGGTCGGATGTAACGCCGACGGCGGCTGCCAAGCGCGGTAACGAACTCCGGCGACCATTTCACCATTACGCCCGGTACTGCGCAGTGGCACGCGCCGACCGTTACAAGCAATCACATAGCGACCTTCGGTGAAACCAGTGACCGAAACTTGGAGACGCTCAACCGAGGAGTCTACATAACGCGCAGTCCCTGAACTACTCATTTCTTCACCTAAAACATGCCAGGGTTCAATCGCAAAACGCAGTTCCATTTCAATACCATCGATCATGGTGTTGCCATAGCGCGGGAAGCGGAATTCAAAGAATGGCTCCAGCCAGTCGAGTTCGAATGCAAAACCGGCACGTTGCAGATCGGCAACCACTTGCTGCATATCTTGACGCACGTAATGCGGCAGCATGAAACGATCATGCAGTTCCGTCCCCCAGCGCACCAAATCATGCTGATAAGGTTCCCGCCAGAACCAAGCGATCAACGAACGCAACAACAGCGTTTGCACCAGCGACATTCGCGCATGCGGGGGCATTTCAAAGGCGCGCAATTCAAGTAGCCCTAAGCGTCCGGTCGAACTGTCCGGCGAATAGAGTTTATCGATACAAAATTCCGCGCGATGCGTGTTGCCGGTAATGTCGGTCAATAAATGACGCAGCAAACGATCCACTAACCAAGGCGGCGGATTTTCACCTTGCGGCATTTGCTGGAAGGCAATTTCTAGTTCATACAGTTTCTCGTCGCGCCCTTCGTCGGCGCGTGGCGCCTGACTGGTCGGTCCGATGAACATGCCCGAAAATAGGTACGATAAACCCGGATGATGCTGCCAATAGGTAATCAAACTGCGTAATAAATCCGGTCGGCGCAGCATCGGGCTGTCGGTCGGCATTTCAGCGCCCATCGTAATGTGATTACCGCCGCCGGTCCCGGTATGGCGACCATCCTGCATGAATTTTTCAGTGCCCAAACGGGATTGTCGAGCCAATTCATACAAAATCGTCGATTTATCCACCAACTCCCGCCAGGTTTTCGAAGGATGAATATTAACCTCGATAACACCCGGATCGGGGGTGACCATCAGGCGTTCGACCCGATAATCTCGGGGTGGCTCATAACCTTCTAAAACCACCGGCAACGCAAGACTCTCAGCGGTGGCTTCGATTGCGGCGACCAATTCGAGATAATGCTCCAATAAACTCAGCGGAGGCATGAATATATACAAACGTCCTTCCCTGGCTTCAATGCACAGCGCGGTATGCGGCACTTCTACTTGATGGGCGATATCATCGCCGGATTCCTGCTCGATGATTTCGGGATGTTCATTAATCTTAGCTTCAAGATGACTATAGCGGCGCGCCACTTCGCCGGCGTAATCGCCCAATTCCGGCAGTTCTTCAAATAAGCTTTGCGGTTCCTGATTTTCACGTTTATCGGGCGCGACCCACGGTAAACTTGCCAACGGCAAACGCATACCGATCGGCGAATTGCCCGGAATTAGAAACATCGCACCGCGTCTGAACGTCCAGGGACCACTCTGCCAGCATTGCGCCGACCAATTCCACTTGAGCGGTAGTGCAAAACCGACCGGTAGATCAAGTCCAGTATCGAGCAATTTAGCTAAGGTTTTCCGCTCAATCGAATCTTTCAAGTCAGCTTTTAACGGATTGATATTATCCGGCAGCGTGCCTTCCTGCCAGAGATGATAAAAACTGTCCTCAAAAGCTGTCGAAACATAACGCGCCGAAATCCCCAATCGCTGACTTAATAGCCAAATAAATTTCTGTGCTTGTTTGGTGGTATGTCCGTAATCTTTGGTAACATCGGCCAATAGCAAGGGATTACGCCAGATCGGGCTACCGTCCTTACGCCAGAAAATTCCGTATTGCCAACGTGGCAGCGGTTCGCCTGGATACCATTTCCCCTGCCCATAATGCAGCATCGCGCCACGGGCAAATTCATCTCTCAAGAGCAAGGTCAATTGTTGTGCAAGTTTACGTTTGTTTGCACCATCTGCGTGCGTATTCCATTCCGCGCCCTCCATATCATCGATCGAGACAAAAGTCGGTTCACCGCCCATCGTCAACCGCACATCGCCATTGAGCAATTGCTGATCGACATACTGTCCAAGTGCATCAATGCGATACCATTGATCATCGCTGTAAGGCTTGGTTACCCGCGGATCTTCGTGCAAACGGTCGACGGTATTGCTAAATTCAAATTCCACTTCGCACTTATCAATACCGCCGGTAACCGGTGCCGCGCTTGCGGGATCGGGTGTGCACGCGAGGGGAATATGGCCTTCGCCGGCCAATAATCCAGAAGTCGGATCAAGGCCAATCCAACCCGCACCGGGGACATAGACTTCAGTCCAGGCATGTAGATCGGTGAAATCCTGTTCCGGGCCAGACGGGCCGTCGAGCGACTTCATATCGGCAGTCAACTGCACCAAATAGCCTGAAACAAAGCGAGCCGCCAAGCCAAAGTGTCGCAGAATTTGCACCAATAGCCACGCCGAATCACGGCAAGAGCCACTGCGTATCGTGAGGGTTTCTTCACAGCTTTGAATGCCGACTTCCATGCGAATGTTGTAGCTGATCATCTGATACAACGCCCGATTCACATCGACCAAGAAATCAGTGATATTACGTGGCGTAACGTCGAAAGCCTTGACCCATTCGCGCAATAACGGCCCATCCTCGACAAGTTCTAAATAAGGCTGCAGCTCCTTGAGATTCAAGGCATCGTAATCGAATGGATATTTTTCGGCATAATCTTCAACAAAGAAATCAAAGGGATTGATCACGGTCAAATCAGCAATCACTTCGACTTCAACGCTTAATTTTCGGCATTTCTCAGGAAACACCACCCGCGCCAGAATGTTCCCAAACGGGTCTTGCTGCCAATTTATAAAATGATCTTTCGGTTCAATGTGCAATGCGTAGGCCTTGATCGGAGTCCGGCTATGCACAGCGGGCCGCAGACGGAAAACATGAGGCGATAACGATACCAGTCTATCGAAATTGTAAATCGTTTTGTGACGAATGGCGACACGAATGGTCATAAGTTTTGTTCCTATTGCATGGGGGTTGGTTTAGCTTTTCAATGAAGCTAAAAGCATTTCATACATTTTAGAAAGCACGAAGTGTTCCATCTATACCTCACAGCATAGCAATCGGATAAAATCCGGGACAGCATAAGGCGCGTCAAGCGTAAACAATGTAGACGTTTGACACTCCATCGAAATGTCCATAAAATCGCGGCAGGTAAATAATGGTAGATCAGGCTAAATTCAAATCAAGCCTACTTTTATCGCTTACCGTCTCTGCCAAACATGAGCGCTTTAATGGCACACAAAACCATTCCCAACTCAACCACAAAGATAACCAAATGAAGAATATAGAAGATTTAGGTGTAATCATGGCTCTTCTCGAACGCCTTGAAAAGCAGCGCCTACCGACCCTGCTGGCAATTAAAGAAAATGTCGACAACGGACAACGTCTGGAAGAATACGATATCAACTTTTTAAAGCAAATATTCGCAGATGCCCAAGACATCTTGCCCCGCGTTCAACAGTATCCGGAATATCTGGACTTAGTAGGAAAATTAACCGTCCTATACCATGAAATTACCGAAAAGGCTCTCGAAAATGAAGGCCCTAACGCTAACCGTTAAACATCGTAATTTGCTTAGCGATAAGGTCATACTGATCCGATTAGCCATGGCCTAATCGGACAGAGACCAAGCATTACGTTTACATTCAAGTAATTAAAAATTAATCAATAACAACTGTGAGGTGTTATGGAAGTTTTATTAATCGGCGCAACTGCCTGCATTACAGCATTGATCTTATCGGCTTGGCTAATGACTTTTGCCCGCTGGTTTCCGATTGAAGGTATTGATGGCAAATTTTTGGTTGATTACAAAACCATGATTAGAGCGCACGTCGACTATGCGCTAATGGCTTTGTTCAATCTTGGCTTTTACGGCCTCGGCATAGACTTACCAACATCTGCTTGTTGGTGCGTCGCGATAGGTGGCTTTACCAACCCAACTATTTTTACCATTGCCGCCTTTGATCCCGATTTTTGGAACAAGATTCACTGGAAAATTTTTTCGACCACAAGTTTTGTAATTACCACCATCGGTTTCGTATGGCTGTCCATTGTGTTAGTTCAGCATGCTTTATAAACTACCCAAAGCGCCTTTTAACCTATAACCTCCCCAACAACTCCGCCTTTTTGGTACTAAACTCGGCATCAGTCAATATGCCGCGCTCTTTCAGCGTCGCCAATTTTTCGATCGCAGCAAAAATATCCGTTTCTTGCGCTGAACTCAGGCCGTTATCAATGGGCATCCAGGTATTTTGAACAGGCGCTTGGAAGGGTACATTGTCGATCGAGATAATCGGCAAGCTCGCAACATCGACAACACCATACTGACTGGTAAAGGTAATTGAACTGCCGCCGGATTGCTGCTGCGAAAAGCCGCCGATTTGATGATCGAGCGTATCGTAAAGCGTTACATGACCATTCAAGTCGATAGCAAGACGTCGAATCGTCGCAAAGTAGGCGTAACGCATCGAATTTTGTGCGCCGGTACTGGTCGGAAATTGTAAACCGGCAGGCCACCAGTTGCCGGAGCTACCCGCTGGCGGTGGCGCGAACAAACTGACATTGCCTTGGGTAGTACCAGATTGCTGAACGGCATTATCGGCATAATGCGCTTGCGCCTGATTCCCCTGACTTTGCGACTGAAAGCTGCCACTCTGGATCAATCCCGGTTGATTGGCGATTAAATTGGCTAATTCCTGGCACAAGTTGCTAACACTGTTTTTCAGATAATTGTTAAACATATCACCGAGCATGATCATGCCACCTTGCATCCATTGACCCGAGCCGCCGAATTCGGGGTGATTGAATTGCGCCATTGAGCCATTGCCGTTAATCACCGACTGCAATAGACTGAAAACCGCATCGCTACTGAAGTTGTATCGTTGCGCGAGGTTATTAATAATTTGTTGACCTTCTGGCGTAAGTTGTCTCATGGAAATACCTGCTAAATAAAAAATAAGAATATTGGATCAGATGAGCGATTGGAGGACTGAGCAAAGTTTCCAGAGGGAGAATTTCAAGCTTTCGGGAGGGCAGATAAAGTCCGCATTATTGAAAATAATCCTTAGCGACCCAGAATCCGTCTGGTTCACCTGATTTATAGTGGTCAGTTTAATTGAACCAGCCACTAAAAGCACGTTTATTATTAAAAATTTGAAAAATCGAATCATTTAGCCCAATTTTAGTGCGTTATCGTGAATTTTAGATCACTTTGGTGCATTAAGCACTAATGTCATATTCATTCACTAAGGCATAAAACTTAAATAATTTGTTCAAAAAGCCACCATTAATGGATAACTGATGTGCCTCCATAGTTAAAACGTGAACTTAAATATAAGGAATGCCATAAACATAAAAATACCAGAAAGATTACAACCCCCCCCTTCCACTGGCAATAGGAGGGCTGTGGCGGGGTTGCAATGTGCGAGAGTGGCAGATTAATAGTTACCAAAAAGGCATTTAAATACCTCTGAATCGCTAAGTTACACGCATCCTAGCTTACATTTTGTTCGAGTTATTATATTTGCATGCCTAAATTCGAATAATTTGCCAGTAAATAACGGCGGTTAAATCCCCTAATGGCACAACATCTGCTTCATTGCTTTATTACTCCTCAACTTCTTACGCGAATGAACCGATTCGATAAATGTGATGCAGCAGACTGATTCAATCGATAAACTTGATATTTATTATCGCCAAGTTCAGGACATTATTCTGAATCGCCAGGATTGGATTAGCGGTCTCTTGCCTGCAAGTACCGCTGTGACCATTCATGGGAATTATACCGATGCCTGGGTTAGGGATAATGTTTACAGTATATTGGCCGCCTGGGGATTGGCGCTGGCTTATCGGCGCGCCGACGAACCCCAGGGCAAAACCTACTTGCTGGAACAAAGCGTCGTTAAGCTGATGCGCGGTTTGTTGACGGCAATGATGCGTCAAGCGCCAAAAGTCGAAAAATTCAAACAATCCCAGCATCCAGGAGATGCGCTGCATGCCAAATACGATACCAAAAGCGGCGGCATCGTAGTCGGTGATAATGAATGGGGACATTTGCAGCTCGACGCAACATCACTGTATTTATTGATGCTTGCTCAAATGACTGCCTCCGGGTTACGCATCGTATTCACAATTGATGAAGTCAACTTTGTCCAGAATTTGGTGCATTACATCAGTCGCACTTACCGTACGCCCGATTATGGAATTTGGGAGCGTGGCCATAAAATCAATCATGGTATCGCCGAACTAAACGCCAGTTCAATCGGCATGGCAAAAGCTGCGCTTGAAGCATTATCGGGTTTTAATTTATTCGGCAAGGACGGCGGCCAAGCATCGGTCGTGCATGTGATTAGTGACGATATCGCCCGCACCCGAATCACTTTAGAATCGCTGCTGCCGCGTGAATCGATCTCCAAAGAAACTGATTCAGCCGTATTAAGCATCACTGGATTCCCGGCCTTTGCGGTCGACAATCCGGAACTGCGCACCAGAACCGAAACGGTGATCCGCAAAAAACTCGAAGGCCGCTACGGCTGCAAACGCTTTTTGCTCGACGGCCATCAAACTGTCATTGAAGACAGTCATAAGCTCTACTATGACCCGTTGGAGTTAAAACAATTTACCGACATTGAATGCGAATGGCCGCTGTTCTTTACCTATCTGCTGCTCAACCATGAATTCAGAGGCGAGCAAGAGTCGGCCCGAGACTATCGCACCAAACTGGAAAGCTTGCTCGTCGAACAAAATGGTCAACGTCTACTGCCTGAACTTTATGTGGTTCCTAAAGAACTGATTGCTGCCGAAAAGGCCATTCCACACAGCCAGTCGCGGGTTCCGAATGAAAACATTCCACTGGTGTGGGCGCAAAGCTTATTTATTCTAGGCTGTTTGCTTCAGGACAACTTGTTGACACTTGATGATATTGACCCCCTAGGTCGACACAAGCAGTTGCCGCAAAGTCGGCAAGGTATTCTGCAAATTCAATTACTCGCCCAAGACGAAAGCGTACAACAGACCCTTAAAGAGCATGCGATTCAGACCCAAACCCTCGCTGAAATTGCGCCTATTCAAATTCGTGAAGCCAATGAACTTGCCGAAGCCTATAGTCATGTCGGTCGAAATGATCGCATCGGCCTGACCGGTCGACCACTCAGGCAATTGCGCACCCTGGCAACCTCGAAGATTTATGTGCTGGCCGGCGAACGTCTGGTGTTTTTACCGCAATGCCTTAACCAAAAGGGCTTTTATCTCGCAATGGATAACCGCCTGTTGATCCAGCGCTTACGCCTGGAACTCGCCTATATTTACCGGCATTGGGACAGGCCCGGCAACCCGTTGGTGGTAATGATGATCAAGCAGAATATGCTCGACAGCAATAACCGAGAAGTGTTGCTCGAATTTATTCATGAATTGCAGCAGGGCGACACCCAGGGCATACGTCTACAACTTGGCACCTTGTCGGAATTTGTAGCCTCATCAAACTATGAAAAAATTAATTACCTACACGATTTTGAATTTTCCGAAGCCACCTGGGAAGAAGCCAAACGACCATTTGCCAGTGTGCTACCGACCCGTGTCGAACCTTCCCGCCCCCTCGATATTGAAATTTTGACCCAGTGGGAAATCGCCGACGATACCCTGTTGATTGAACAGCTATACAGCAACGCCAATCTCTATGCCCAACTGGAAGTCCTGACTTTGCTAAGCTTGCGTCATGGCCTGGATTTTGCGACCGGACTTTTAGCACCGGATGGCAGCATGGCAAGTGTGCGTGACTTACTGGAAGAAATATACGAGCGAGCCGGCGACCTGCATCTTTGGTACGTGATCAGACGTTGCGCAGGGTTGCTCGGAAAGTATGACATTAATCTTGAACAAGCAGCCACCGAGATCTTGAGCCGCCAACATGCTCTGACATTGGGGCGCGCCTACAGCCGCAAAGCTACGTTGAACCAACCAGCCGACTCATCAGAAATTTTGCAGACCATTCGCACTTTCAACAATCACGATGCGAGCGAGCAGATCATCATTCAGGAATTGGTGATTTACTTAGGCATGCTGATTAAAGCCAAGCCTCAATTGTTTAACGATATGCACACGATCCGGGTTGGACATATTCTGCAATTACTTATTGTCCGCCTCAAGCGAGAAGCAGGTTGTGCGTCGCAAGATTTAGCCTATACCAAAATCCTAAGTTTAGCGCCCTATGAATTATCCAAAAAACTGACTGAAACTCTTGAAAATTACGGCCATATTGAAGAACAACTGGATTTGGATGAAGCCCTGCATTACGAAGGCGAAAGTCTTGAATTAGCCAACGCGCGCTTTTCGAGCAACACCGATCCCAAAGGTCACGAAGAAATTCATGACTGGTATGAATGGCGCGAACAACAAGGTAGCGTTGGCCGGGAAAATAGCGCGTTTTTCGCCAATGTCTGGCAGATTTTGCACCACTGTCACGGCTTAGTGATCGGCGAAAAACTGCATAGCAAAAATCGCCTCGACAGCGACAACATCCTTGCGCAGATGACCGATGGTGAGCAAAGTTTCAAATTAAACGTCAATCACCTACTTAATAAAATCCAAGCGCCGGTCTATCGACAATTAACTGTCGAAACCCTGAAAGCCATCGCGGCATTTTTTCGGCAAAATATTACCGTACACATTGAAGATACTTTATTCACCGAGATCATAATTAATCATGCGGTCAGAATTAGTTGGTTACAATATCATCCTGAACATAAAGAAAATTACGAAGATTACAGCGCACTCGCTTGGCAGGCATTTAGCCAATTGCCGCCACACCGGGTCGCCAACAGCATCCTCGATGCCGTAATCCATTTACTTAACCATAATTCATAAAGGGAGTTCTGTATGATACTCGCAGGTGATATTGGTGGAACCAAGACGGTATTATCGATTTTGATGAGAGATACCAACGGTTCACTTTCTTGTATACAGGAGCAAACCTATCCCAGTAAGCAGTTCACGCGCTTCGACGACATTCTGGACGCTTTTCTACCCGCTAAGGGAGGAGTTAAATCTGCCTGTTTCGGCATTGCGGGCCCAGTCGTCAATCAACGCTGCCAGACCACGAATCTGCCTTGGTTGATCGATGGCGCCGCCCTCATGGCTAGGCTCCACACCCCTAAGGTTAAATTGCTCAACGACCTTGAAGCGATGGCACTAGGCATGCTCTATTTGCCTGAACATGATCTCGTCGAATTGAATCCGAACGCCCAAGCGCAAACGGGCAATATCGGCGTTATCGCAGCTGGCACGGGGCTTGGCGAAGCCATTTTATACTGGGATGGCAACAAATATTATCCGATGGCCACCGAAGGCGGTCACAGCGACTTGGCAAGTCGAACGGCCGAACAAGATCAATTGCTGGCCTATCTCAGAAGACTTTATCCCGACCATGTCAGCAGTGAGCGCATTCTGTCCGGGATCGGCTTTAGTCATTTATACGATTTTCTGCTTGAACACAACAATGCCCCAGCCTGCCCTGCGGTGCCCGAACCCGACAGTCAACTTGACCGCAACGCGATTATTTCCAGACTCGGCGTTTCCGGCGAAGACCCGCTGTGCATCAAAGTAGTGAAACTGTTCGTTGAACTCTACGGCGCCGAAACCGGCAATCTGGCCTTACGCGCGCTGACCACTGGCGGTATTTTCATCGGCGGCGGCATCGGTCCAAAAATATTGCCCGTCCTCCAGCAAGGTCAATTTATTGAAGCCTTCAAAGCTAAAGGTCGTTTTCGTCCTCTGCTCGACAAAATTTCGGTCAAACTGTCGTTAAATCCGCGCACGCCCTTAATTGGCGCGATTAATTATTTTGATTTATGAACTATAAACTTATGCTTTGCCTGACAGGCTTTATATTCAACCTGCCTTTCCTATTTGTCATTTATCAGGAACCTCATTTAGCATGACATCATTACTCGACTCCAAGGAATCCAAACACTTATCATTGCGCGAGGCAGCCCTTGAATATCATCAATATCCGACGCCCGGTAAAATCAGCGTCACGCCGACCAAATATCTCGCCAACCAACGCGACCTAGCACTCGCCTATTCACCGGGTGTCGCGGCCGCCTGTATCGAAATCGCCGACGATAGCGCCAATGTCTTTAAATACACCGCCCGCGGCAATCTGGTCGGCGTTGTCACTAACGGCACCGCAGTCTTAGGGCTCGGCAACATCGGCCCACTTGCCGCTAAACCGGTTATGGAAGGCAAATCGGTATTATTCAAAAAATTCGCCGGAATTGACGTCTTCGATCTTGAAATCAATGAACCCGATCCGGATAAATTGTGCGATATGATCGCCGCGCTCGAACCCACTTTCGGCGGAATCAATCTCGAAGACATCAAAGCACCTGAATGTTTCTACATCGAACGCAAACTCAGCGAACGCATGAAAATTCCGGTCTTTCATGATGATCAGCACGGCACCGCTATTATTGTCGCGGCGGCAATCCTGAACGGCCTGAAAGTCGTCAATAAAGATCTGCAACAATGCAAACTGGTGGTTTCGGGGGCAGGCGCTGCCGCCTTAGCCTGTTTGAATCTACTGGTCGAAATCGGTTTTCCGCTCAAAAACATTTTTGTCACCGACCTTGCAGGCGTAGTTTATGAGGGACGCATCGAACTGATGGACCCGGACAAGGCCCGTTTTGCTCAGCCGACTGAATTGCGCACCCTGAGCGAGGTCATCGACGGAGCTGATATTTTTCTGGGTCTGTCTGCTGGCGGTGTGCTCAAGCAAGAAATGGTCAAACGGATGGCTGAGCGCCCACTGGTGTTTGCTCTCGCCAACCCGACTCCTGAAATCATGCCTGATGAAATTAAAGCAGTGCGCAGAGATGCAATTATTGCGACCGGACGTTCCGATTATCCGAATCAGGTCAATAACGTTCTCTGCTTCCCGTATATTTTCAGAGGTGCTCTCGATTGCGGCGCGACCTCAGTCAATTTAGCGATGAAAATGGCTGCGGTCAAAGCGATTGCCGATCTCGCCCAAGCCGAACAATCCGATATTGTCGCGCTGACTTACGGCATTAAAAATCTGTCATTCGGCCCGGATTATCTGATTCCGATGCCATTCGACCCGCGCCTGATGGCGAAAATTGCTCCAGCTATTGCGCAAGCTGCTCAAGATTCAGGCGTTGCGACAAGGCCGATTCAGGATATGCAGGCCTATACCGATAACCTGCAGCAATTCGCCTATCATAGCGGCACCTTTATGCGGCCCATTTTTCAAGCGGCCAAAACGGTTGAAGATGCTAAAAAGCGCATTGTCTTTGCCGAAGGCGAGGAAGAACGAGTATTACGCGCACTACAAATCATCGTTGACGAAAAACTCGCCAATCCGATTCTGATTGGACGTCCGGCAGTGCTCGAACAGCGCATTAAAAAATTCGGGCTACGCATTAAACCCGGCATTGATTTTCAAATCGTCAATCCTGAATTTGACGAGCGTTACCGCGACTATTGGCAGACCTATCTGAACATGACGATCCGCAAAGGCGTCACCGAAGAATACGCCAAGCTCGAAATGCGCCGCCGCCATACCTTAATCGGCGCGATGATGATTCATAAAGGCGATGCTGACGGCATGATGTGCGGTACCTTCGGTTCGACCAGCCTGCACTTGAATTACGTCAACCATGTGCTTGGTAAACGTTCTGGCGTCAAAGTCTATGCTGCGATGAACATTTTGATTCTGCCGGATCGGCAAGTCGCGCTGGTCGATACCGACATCAACGAAAACCCAAGCGCCGAACAACTGGCCGAAATCACTCTACTCGCCGCTGAACAAATGCACCGCTTTGGCTTGAAGCCGCGCGTGGCCTTGTTGTCTCATTCAAATTTCGGCTCCAACAATACCGAAGGAGCCCAAAAAATGCGCGACACCCTGGCGCTCATTCAAGCGCAAGCGCCGGAGCTTGAGATCGACGGCGAAATGCACGGCGATACCGCCCTGGATTTCGGCCTACTCAAACGCACTATGCCGAATTCACCCTTACAAGGCAGTGCGAATCTACTTGTGCTACCCAATATCGACGCCGCCAACATTGCGTTCAACCTCCTGAAAGTCGCCGCCGGCAACGGCATCGGCATCGGTCCGATCCTGCTCGGCTGCGCCCGTCCGGTGCATATCCTCACGCAATCGGCAACCGTGCGTCGTATCGTCAATATGACGGCATTGTGCGCATTGGATGCGGTCGAAAAATAAAAAAGAATCACAAAAAAATCTAGAGCATCCTGAAGCTCAGTTATTCGTTAATCGACGAATACTGAGTTTCATTATCTAACGCCTAAATCTACTCTACCAGCCTTAACATCCCCTGTTAATAAAATTACGAGCACGTTATATATAATGCAACCCTTAGAATTAAGCTTAATAATCAAACCTAAATATTCCGTATTCAATTAACGCAATCTGCCGTAACCCCTTGAGGTTAAAGGCTAAGATTATTTTTTGGCGATTTCATAGCTAAATCATACTGCTAAAGATGAATTAATAAGCGGTGACACGAATATACTGAAATTTGCCTTTTACTTCTTGAATTTATAAAGCAATTGATTCTTAAATCTAAATCAAAAAATACAACTATAGGCATAAAATAAAAGCAGGAAAAGGCGGGACTATGCAAAACAAAACCAGTCATAAAAACGCTAAACAGTTTATTGATAATAATATTGAACCATTACAAAAACTGCTTCCATTAAATAAAATTCATGAATTTTCTGAGCATGCTCGACTCATAGAGCGAACTGTACACAATGATTCGTTTTACCGAACCTACGACTATTTAGAAAATCAAATTTTAATAACCGCGAAAGAGCGAATAAATATTTACTTTACCAAAAGAATATCCTCAAAAAATCTATCTATGTCAGCTAGAAATACCCTTGAGTACAAAATAAAAAATATAAGTCGTATTGACAATATTCCTAGCTTTATCAAAGATTAAAAATTATTGGATGATTCTATTGATCAGTTAGAACTACGAAAAAAAGTTTCAATTTTTTCTAAGATATTGAATGCTTTTAAATAACGAGCGCTATAACACTCGATAAAATACTCATAAAACAATCATATAGGATGTGCCGACAAGGAGGCGCATCCTATACGCGCATCTTATGGACTTGAGATTACAATTCCATCCGGTTTTCCGTATTCATCAAATTATGGTTATGTTTCGAAATAAGTTTACTGAAAAACAGGGAGCAATCATCAGTGTACTGTTCGGATTTTTGGTTGGGTAACTCGCAAAAAATATCCCCCTCTAATTTTCATCAGAGCGTCACTATAACTGATGTATCCTACGGGGATAATTTTACCTATCAAAACCGAAATGATCAGCTTATCAAAAAAACACATCACTACGATTAAAG